>NZ_JAXOFP010000002.1:0-246300 GCF_041224285.1 Corynebacterium drakensteinense | reverse complement strand
CGCTGCAGAAGTTGATGGATACGGTTCAGGTTGTTGGTGAGAATCCTGTTGCGCCGTTTGGTCGTGAGGATGCGCCTAAGCCTGGGGTTCCGTCTGGTGAGGATGAGGCTGGAGTTGATGAGGCTCCTGAGTCGCCGTTGGTTGGTCAGGTGTTGGCTGCTGCGAAGCAGCGTGCTTTGGCTTCGGTTGAGGCTAATGAGTCGATTAATCCTGAGCAGAAGAAGGCGTTTAAGAAGAACATTGAGGATGCTTCTGATTTCGCTGCGCTGCAGAAGTTGATGGATACGGTTCAGGTTGTTGGTGAGAATCCTGTTGCGCCGTTTGGTCGTGAGGATGCGCCTAAGCCTGGGGTTCCGTCTGGTGAGGATGAGGCTGGTGCTCATCGTGCTTTGCTGAACAATGAGTTGGGTGTTAATTCGAATCCTGCGTTTGATTCGATTAAGGAGTTGTTGACTGCTGAGGATTTGGCTGCGCCGTTTGCTCAGCATCGTGATGAGGTGGCTGAGCGTGAGGCTGCGGAGAAACTGGCTGCATCGAAGACGGCTGCGGCTGCTGAGGTTGAGGGTGCGGTTCATCTGACCGAGAACCAGAAGTCTGAATTCAAAGGTCGGATTAATGCTTCCGCTAGTGTTGCAAATGTAGCTGCGGTTGTTGATGAAGCTCACAAACTTGCTGATAAGCAGGCAACTGAAGAAGCGGACAAAGGTGAGCTAGCTGACGAGAAGGTGCAGGCTCACCAGATTATCGATAGCCTGGACAAGCTCTCGCCAGAGCAGAAAGCTGAATTCAAGAAGCAAGTTGCTGATGCTAACACCGGTGCATATGTTGCCCATGTTGTTGAGCGCGCACAAGAAATGAATGCACAGCAGCATCCATCCGGTGATGGTACTGGTGCACAAGAACCAGGCAAGCCAGGTAACAATGAAACACCAGGCAAGCCAGGTAGCGATAACAAACCAGGCAAAGACCAAAAACCTGGTAGCACGACTGATGCGTTCAAGGGCTTCTTCGGTCTTGCAGCGGGGATGGGTGTATTCGCGCTGATCTTCGGCGGCATCATGCACACCATCAACCACTTCGATGGCTTCGGCGTAATCCAAGAACACGTGCGCAATGCATTCGCGAAGATTGGTATCCGCTTCTAGGCTTGTTGCTTGTCGGGTTGGGTTAATCGGCCCAAACTAGAAACCGGTTTCGATCACAATGTAGAGCCGCCGTCCTCACACCGGACGGCGGCTTTTGTCACAGTTAACGCCGGGAATGAGGTCTGCATTACTCCAGTTCAGGCATAGTTTTTCGTTGACAGGGTGCTGTTATCTTTTTGGCGACAAACGCACGGTAATTTTTGTTCAATAACACAAAATTCCGACTTATTGTTTGTTCTACAAAGCATCAGTAATCTGCTGGTGTGCCCTGAGTACTAACTTGAAAGGGGACGATCGTGTCTAACCTGAAGCTTGTCGCCGGAACCGTGAAGCGTCGTGGAATTGCTATTGCGGCGGCTGTGGCTGTCGCCGGAGGCAGCCTCGCTACTGCCAACTACGCAATGGCAGTAGAAGCAAACGAGCCAACCCAGCAAGAGCTGGAAGCTGAATTCCTTGGAACAGAAGCGGGGAACATCGCAGCTGAAACTGCGAATGAATACAACAAGGCCCTGAAATCTGGTGCGACCGAAGACCAACTCCGTCAGATCCTGGAGAACGGCCTGAAAAGTGCTGCACAGGCTGATGACGCCGGCTTCACTGCAGAAGATCTTGCTGAATATGACAAGAATAAATTGAACAACGAGTTGCAGGACATCGTTGATTCTACGAAGCAGTCCCAGGAAAAAGAAATTCCTGCCCAGCCTGAGAATCCAGCCGCAAAGTGGGCGACTCCGGCACCTGAAGGTAAGTACTCTCCGCAGCGTTTGGAAGCTGAATTCGGTGGAACCGACGAAGGAAAAGCAGCAGAGGAGACTGCACGCATCGTCGCCGATGCTCTTCGCCGTGGTAAATCTGATGATGAGGTCCGTCAGCTGATCAAAGATCGTTTGGTGGCTGCAGGGTTCAAAGAAGATGAAGTTAACCAAATCTCGGACGACGAAGTTAATGCTGTCTTCCAGCAGGCAAAGAAGAAAGCAGGCCAGGATATCCTGGATCTCAACGAAGATCGTCAGGAAGCGCTGGTTAAGCTTGGTGAGCTCGAAAATCTGAACCCATTGCAGCGCAGCATCTTTGAAGGTCAAATCAAGGCTGCGGTAACGAAGGATGAAATCAATAAAGTCTTCAACGCTGCCACGGCTGAGAACGCAAACCCTGTTCAGCAATTCGCGCCGGTCCCAGGTCAGAACGCCCCAGAGAAAGCTGGTGAGCAGACGGATGTAGAAAAGGCATTGGCTCACACCAAGCAAGAAGCACTCAAGAAGCTTGAGGGCTTCACCTTCCTGACAGATCAGCAAAAAGAAGCTTATAAGAAGCAGGTGGAGGCTGCTACCCAAGTCATCGAGGTCGAAGAAACCTTTGAATCCGGTGAGGCTAAGAACACTGCGAACAAAGCAGCTAAGGAAGCGACCAACTTCGTCGGTAAAGCATTGGCCCGTACAAAGCAGCTAGCCCTGAAGCAGCTGGACGGTTTCTCCACGCTGACCCACGAGCAGAAGAAGGAAGCCCGCAACAAGATCCTCGCTGCTAAGCAGGTCTTCGAAGTCGAAGCTGCTTTCCACGCTGCAGAAAAGCTGAACAAGGTTGCCAAGTAAGCAATTTTGGCACGCCAATTAGCGTGACTTTTCCATCCTAGATTGCCGTTGCCCCTAATGGGGTGGCGGCTTTCGTCGTCAAGGACATGCGTGAATAAACGCACAAAAATCGTTCTAGTAAAGCTATGCGTATGAGGGTAGGCTTATCGGCATGCCAACTATTCAGTTTGACGTTCTCATCCCAGCAGAGCAAGCACAGCGCCTGCGTGAAAACTACGAACTCGCCTGCACCAAGCTCGTCAAAGCCGAAATGCTGGATTCAGCAAAGCTTTCCTTCGATGACCAGCCCAAGGTCGATGCTGACGTGGTGGAACAATTGCACCGCATCTACGAACAAGAACACAACGACGACGAGCTCGAGGGCGGCGCCATGCACCGCTACCGCTTCCACGTCGACGGCGTGAAAGGTTCGGTGAACCAGCTGACGATGGCGCTGTCGCGCTTCCTCACCCCAGCAGCGCCATTGCCGAATGACCGCGTGCTGTTAGAAGACGAGAAAGCCTACGAACAGCCTTCGCTCTACCCCTGGACAGTCAACGTGTTCCGGTAGTTGTGGGCAATCTCTTCACCCGCTGCGCGTAGTTGTTTGGCCACATCTTTTCCTGGCTCCAGCTGCGCGCTGAGCACATTCTTGCCGGGGTTGGTGGCGAATTCAGCAGCGGCGATCGCCAGCACTGGGGCAGAGGCGGCCGAGGCATCGCTGGTGGCTTTTTCTTCTTGCGCAGAAATAACGAATTCTGCGATCTGGCCGACGACCTTGCCACGGCTGGACTGCTCATCAAAGCGGCCCTCGCCCGTGATCACCAGGTCGGCATTCGCAATTGCTGCAGGCAAGCCTAATTCCTTGGCGACGACCGCGGCACCAGGTAACACGTGCACATTGTCGTTGGTGCCATAAATCAGGCGTGACAACCACAAAAGCCCCACCGGTGTTGCTCCGGCTGCGCCCAGGTACTCTGCGGTGGGGTCGGTGCCGGTGACCTCACACATCTGGGCGATTGCCGCATCTAAATGCGCGATCTGCTGGTCATCTGCGCCCTTTTGCCGGGCAAACGTGTGCGCGGTGCCAGTGGGGCCCGTTGCCGGGGCGCTGGTATCGGCCAGCATTATGAATTCCAGGCCGGCGGCGGCCACGTTCAAGTTTGCAGTATCGATGTGGGCTAAACGGTCAAGCGGCCCGCCACCTTTTGGTAGCGGATAGCCACGCTGATCATGCGGTGCAGCACCAAGTGCTACGAGGATGCCCATACCTCCATCGGTAGTGGCAGAACCACCAAGCCCCAGCACCACCCGTTGTGCACCGCGGGTTTGTGCATCAGCGATGAGCACCCCGGTGCCGTAGGTATCGGCGGCCATGGCGCTATACGTGCTTGTGCCGGGCCCATCCAGCAGATCGCTTACTGCGGGCAAACCGGAGGCAGCCGCGATATCGATATAAGCAGTCTTTGCAGTGCGGTCGAAAATATAGCTGGCTTCGGTCAGACGGCCCGCGGCGTCGGTCGTCGGCAAGGTGACTGTCTCGCCAGAAAACCGGGAGGCGGTTCCTTCACCTCCATCGGCCATGCCAGCAGTGGTAATCGTCGCATCAGGGAACACGCGGGCGGCGCCTTCGGCAAGCCACTGCGCGGCCTCATCTGACGTGGCGAATCCTTTGTAGGAATCCGGGGCAATAACGATATTCATGTTCGTCAGACTAATCGAGGCATGAACATGATTGCCGAATGCCCGGCGGATCCGAACAGATTACCAATTGAATACCTGTCGAATGGCCGTTGAAAAACGACAGGGTATGGCGGTGCTAGTGCTGTGAAATATGACCGAATGCACACTTATGGGGGTAGTTTCCGATAGGATGACCGGTATGTTTCCGAAACCGCGGTGATCTGTGTTGCGAAATTTTCAGAACGGGACAAAACTTAAAAATTGTTGGTGCAATCCACAAGAAAGGTCACAGACGTGAACGTCGAAAAGCAAGTCAACAGCTACTACGACCGCCTGCTCGAGCGCAACGCCGGCGAGCCTGAATTCCACCAGGCGCTGGCAGAGGTTATGGACTCCCTCAAGATCGTTCTGGAAAAGGATCCGGAATATGCCAACTATGGCTTGATTGAGCGTCTCTGTGAGCCAGAGCGTCAGCTCATGTTCCGCGTGCCATGGACTGACGACAACGGCGAGGTGCAGGTAAACCGTGGTTTCCGTGTGCAATTCAACTCCGCACTCGGTCCATACAAGGGTGGTCTGCGTTTCCACCCATCGGTCAACCTTTCCATCATCAAATTCCTCGGCTTCGAGCAGATTTTCAAAAACTCCCTGACCGGTCTGCCAATCGGTGGCGGTAAGGGCGGTTCGGACTTTGACCCGAAGGGCCGTTCCGACGCTGAGATCATGCGCTTCTGCCAGGCATTCATGACTGAGCTGCACCGCCACATCGGTGAGTACCGCGACGTTCCAGCCGGCGATATCGGAGTTGGTGCCCGCGAGATTGGCTACCTCTTCGGCCAATACCGTCGCCTGGCTAACCAGCACGAATCCGGCACCCTGACCGGTAAAGGGCTGACCTGGGGTGGATCCCTGGTGCGTACCGAGGCCACCGGTTACGGCGTCGTTTATATCACCAAAGAAGCCATGAAAGAATTCGGCGAGACTTTTGAAGGCTCGAAGGTTATCATCTCCGGTTCCGGTAACGTCGCCATCTACGCTGCACAGAAGGTGCAAGAACTCGGCGGCACCGTCGTGGCGATGTCGGACTCGTCCGGCTACATTTCCACCCCGAACGGCGTGGATGTCGAGAAGCTGCGCGACATCAAGGAAAACCGTCGTGAGCGCATCAATGTCTACGCTGATGAAGTCGACGGCGTCACCTTCCACGAGGGTGGAAACATCTGGGAAGAAAAGGGCAACGTCGCACTGCCATGTGCAACCCAGAACGAGCTCGATGAAAACGATGCCAAGCGCCTGACAGGAGCTGGTGTCAAGTACGTCGCCGAGGGTGCGAACATGCCTTGTACCCCAGAGGCTGCGCACTACTTCCAGTCCCAGGATGTTGCCTTCATTCCAGGTAAGGCAGCTAACGCCGGTGGTGTTGCTACCTCCGCACTGGAGATGCAGCAAAACGCTACTCGCGATTCCTGGAGCTTCGAATACACCGACGAGCGCCTGCAGCAGATCATGGCAAACATCTTCAAGTCCATCTCGAAGACTGCTAAGACCTACGGCCGCGAAGGCGACTACGTCGCCGGTGCAAACATCGCTGGTTTCAAGAAGGTTGCCGACGCCATGCTCGCACAGGGCGTTATCTAAACCAGTGCTTTAGCAACGCTAGTTGTTGGCGCTTGCACGCAAGCGCGGGCGCTGCAGACCAATCGGGTCTGTCACGTTATTTCTCGACGTGGCAGACCCGTTCGTCGTTGGTCCTCGTTTAAAATAATCGTTATGTACCGTGTCTTTGAAGCGCTTGATGAACTAGTCCAACACGTCGAGCAGGGCTATGGCGTGCCGATGACCTCCAACTGTATGGTGCCGCGCAATGAAATGTTGGCGCTACTGGATGATCTCCGCAATGCCTTACCGACGGAAATCGATGATGCACAAGATGTGCTGGATAATCGTAACGAGATTCTGACCGGCGCCGAAGAACGTGCGAGCCAAATCGTCGATGACGCCCAGGCTGATGCCGAAGATATTCTTGCCGACGCGCAAACCCGCGCCACCGACATGGTTGATCGTGCCGAGATGGACGCCGAAGCAACCACCACTCGCGCCCGCGATGAAGCAGAAAGCACCGTGACGCGTGCTCGTGATGAGGCTGAGCGTCTGGTCGCCGAAGGCAACGCCTCCTACCAACGCAGCGTCGACGAAGGTATCGCCGAACAGCAGCGTCTGGTTTCCGAGGCCGAAGTTGTGCGTCGTTCGGAAGAAGAAGCACAGCGCATCGTGTCTTCGGCACACTCCGATTCACAGCAGCTGCGTACCGAATGCGATGACTACATTGATGCCCGCCTGGGTGAATTTGAAGAAAACCTCAATGGCGTGTTGCGTACTGTCACGCGAGATCGCGCTGCGTTGCGTCGGGGAGCAGGCGCCGGTGGGGCGGTTAGCGCCAATGGCCGAGGTGGCCGCCGCTGGCAAGACCGTGAAGAAGACTACGACTATTAGTAGCTGCTGACGGCTGCGCCGCCGAGTAGCCGTCACTGTGCTGGCTGTTTGCCGCGATGTGCTGGTTTCGTCGCCAAGCGAGGGCGCGAACGTTATGAGACAACTCGTCCCGGTATGCTAGGAGAAGTTATGACTTCACCATTTGTTTTTGATGTCAAGGCGCTGCTCACCCAGCAGCAGAGCCCAGAACAGATCACACACACCGGACCGGCCCCACGACGTATCGGTGCAGAAATGCTCGCGATCGAAGAAGGCGCGCAAGTTACTGTCGACGCAGTTTTGCACTCGCTCGGATCCGGCATCATGGCCGACGCGGATGTGAGCGCCGTATTGCGCGGCGAATGCTCGCGTTGCCTGAGTCCGCTGGAGCGCCCGACCACGGTACGGGTGAGCCAAGTTTTTTCAGCCGACGACGAGTTCATCACCGGCGATGCAGAAGATGATGACGATGCCGGTTCTGGTGACGAGATCCCGCAGGTCAGCCACGAAGACACGATTGACTTGCTGCAGACCGTTACGGATGAACTCGTGATCACCTTGCCATTTAACCCAGTCTGTGAAGATGGCTGCCCGGATGATGCCCCCACCCCGGCACCGGATGGAGTCTCTGGTGAAGAATCACACGCACGCGTCGATCCGCGTTGGGCGGGGCTGGAGAAATTCCGTGACTAGGTCGAACAAGAAACCGCGGCTTTCGGGACAAGAAGCACTCATGCATGCTTTTAGCAGCATCGACCACACTCCGTTGGTGCGCCAGCTGGGCGTCGAGCTTTCCGACGATTATTTGTGCTTGGCGCTGACCCACCGCTCGTTCGCCAACGAAAACGGTATGTTGCCGAATAACGAGCGCCTGGAGTTTCTTGGCGATGCCGTGCTGGGGCTATCGATCGCCGCGAAGCTTTACGAGCTGCACCCGGAGCGTCCAGAATCGGATATCTCGAAAATGCGTGCCTCGATTGTGTCCCGCTATGGGCTTGCCGACGTCGCCCGAGAGATTAACCTCGGCCCACATATTTTGCTGGGCAAAGGCGAAAAGCTGAACGACGGCGGTAACAAAGATTCTATTTTGGCCGATACCACCGAGGCATTACTGGGAGCGATCTACCGGCAGTACGGGTTTGAGACCGCGCGGGAAGTCATTTTGCGCCTGTTCGCCACAAAGATTTCCGGTGCCTCCGCACGCAATCGCAACCTGGATTGGAAGACAACGCTGCAAGAAGCCTTAGCCGAAGCCAAGTTGCCGATGGCGGTCTATACCGATGAGCGCACAGGCCCGGATCACGAGTTGACGTTTTATGTCACCGCGACGGTCGGCCAGACAGAAGTCGGCCATGGGGAAGGTCCCAACAAGAAAACCGCCGAACAACACGCAGCGCGTGAGGCGTGTGAGCTGGTTCGGACCAACCCCGGCGCGATCCAGGTCTAGGCCGTGCCGGAATTACCCGAGGTCGAAGTCGTTCGCTCTGGCTTGGCGCAACACACCACCGGCGCGCGGTTTCTCGGCGTCGAGGTGTTGCATCCGCGCGCTAATCGGGGGCAAGAATTTCCGCTGGCTGGATTGCTGCAGAATACGGTGATCACACGCTGGTCGCGGCGTGGGAAATTCCTCTGGGCTGAGCTTGCCGACGGTCAAGCGCTGTATGTGCATCTAGGGATGAGCGGGCAGATGCTCGTTGGCGAGCCTGGGCAGGTTCGTTCGAAGCATTTGCGGATTCGCGCTGAGATCGAGGTGCCGAATGCGGCCGGCGATGGCGTCGAAAAGCGCGAGCTGGCATTTGTTGATCAGCGGACGTTTGGGCGTTGGTTGGTCTGCGAATTCAGCGAGGATAATCCGGGGGTGCCAGAACCTGCCGCGCATATCGCGCCGGACCCGTTTAGCCCAGATTATGATGTCGTCGCCGCCGCTCGGGCGCTGCGGAAACGTCGTTCTGCGGTGAAATCGGTGCTGTTGAACCAAGAGATCGTGTCTGGCATCGGCAATATCTACGCTGATGAAGCTTTGTGGGCGGCACGGATTCACCCAGCACGGCCTGCGAATAAGCTGTTGCAACGGGAAGCGGTGGCGTTACTGGAAGCCGCACGCGAGGTGATGGCGAAAGCGCTGGATGCTGGCGGGACGAGTTTTGATGCGTTATACGTCAACGTTGATGGTGGTAGCGGATATTTTGAGCGTTCGCTGAATGCCTACGGGCAAACCGGGAAACCGTGTCGGCGCTGCGGAAATGAGATTGCGCGAATCGTGATTAACCAGCGATCGTGTCACTATTGTGTTGTGTGCCAATAACGCTATAAGGTTTACACCTATGAACTTCCTGGAAAGCGTTGAAGGCGTCATTGTTAGATTCAATGACGGCATTTGGGCCGCCATCCCGTGGCTGTTGATTCTCTCTGGTGTGTATTTTGCGGTGCGCACGAGCGGTGTGCAGGTGACCAAGTTCGGTGATATGTTCCGTTCGCTGGGTGAGGGGCCGAAAGGTAAAGGCAAAAACCTTGACCCAGAATATGGCGGCATTTCCGCTTTCAAAGCCTTCACGATTTCCGCGGCTTCCCGCGTCGGTACCGGAAACATCGCTGGTGTAGCTGTGGCGATCACCATCGGTGGCCCCGGCGCAGTGTTCTGGATGTGGGTGATCGCCCTGGTTGGTGGCGCGACTGCCTTTATCGAAGCGACGCTGGCGCAGCTGTGGAAGACCCGGGAAGAAAGCGGCAACTACCGTGGTGGACCGGCGTATTACATGACGCGTGGTTTGGGCTTTAAGCCACTGGCTGCGGTGTTCTCCGTGGCATTGGCTTTCACCTTTGGTTTTGTCTACAACGCTTTCCAGTCGAACGCGATCGTCGATACCATGTCTACGTCGTTGAACGTGGAAGGCTGGGCATTCAACCTGGTCATCGGGATCGTGCTGGCTGCTATCTCTGCCGTTGTCATCTTCGGTGGCGTGCAGCGAATCGCGAACTTTACCCAGATCATCGTGCCGTTCATGGCCGGTCTTTACGTGATCATCGGCGTCGTCGTGATCATTCTGAATATCAACGAAGTTCCAGGCATGATTGCTCACATCGTGGGCCACGCTTTCGGCGTCACCGAGGTGGTAGGTGCCACCGTCGGCGCGGCGTTTTCGCACGGTATGCGTCGTGGTTTGTTCTCCAACGAGGCTGGACAGGGTTCGGCACCGAACGCGGCGGCGACTGCGACTGTCTCGCACCCGGTCAAGCAAGGGCTGGTGCAGACCCTGGGCGTCTATTTTGACACCCTGCTGGTTTGCTCGATCACCGCGTTCATCATCTTGCTGGGCGGTGACCACAAATACGGCCTGGACAACGTTGAAGGTGCAGCATTGACCCAAAGCGCACTGGCCAATGAGGTCGGTACCTGGGGCATCCACATCGTCACCTTCATCATTTTCTGCTTGGCCTTCTCGTCGGTACTGGGCAACTACTACCTGGCACAAACCAACCTGCAGTACCTGACCAATTCGCCGAAAATCCTCAACGGTTTCCGCGTTGGTGTGCTGGCATTCATCATCATCGGTTCTGTCACCAGCATCCCGGTGGTTTTCGCTCTGGCCGATACCTTCGCTGCAACGATGGTCGTGCTCAACCTGATTGCGATCATTCCGCTGGGTGGCGTTGCGCTGAAGCTGCTGAAAAACTACAACCAGCAAAAGCGTCAAGGCAAAGACCCGGTATTCCACCGCGACATGGTGCCAGGCCTGAAAAACGTGGAAGTCTGGGACGGTTCCGACCCGGTTACGCGTCGCGACGACCAAGAATCCACGGCATAGCTGTAGCTTGCGATATAAAGCTGTACTAAAGGCTGTATGCACTTAAAAGCACTCACCCTGAAAGGGTTTAAATCGTTCGCCTCGGCAACGACGATGAAATTCGAGCCCGGCATCTGTGCAGTTGTCGGGCCGAACGGCTCTGGAAAATCCAACGTCGTCGACGCACTTGCGTGGGTGATGGGGGAAGGCAGCGCGAAAACTCTGCGTGGCGGAAAAATGCAGGACGTCATTTTCGCCGGCGCGGGCGACCGCAAACCGCTCGGGCGCGCCGAAGTCACGCTGACGATCGACAACGCCGATGGACAGCTGCCGATCGACTACACCGAAGTCAGCCTGACCCGGCGCATGTTCCGCGATGGCGCTAGCGAGTACGAGATCAACGGCTCGAAAGCGCGCTTGGCGGATATCCAGGAGCTATTGTCGGATTCCGGCATTGGGCGCGAAATGCACGTCATCGTCGGGCAGGGAAAGCTGTCCGAAATCCTGGAGTCCAAACCCGAAGAACGCCGCGCGTATATCGAGGAGGCCGCTGGTGTGCTCAAACACCGTCGGCGGCGGGAAAAAGCGCAGCGCAAGCTAGGCGGGATGCAGGCGAATCTCGACCGCCTGCAAGACCTGACTGACGAGCTATCCAAGCAGCTCAAGCCATTGGCCAGGCAGGCCGAAACCGCGCGCAAGGCGGCGACGGTACAGGCGGAGGTGCGCGAGGCGCGCTTGGTGCTGGCGGGTGAAAAGATCGTACGGCTGCGGGGATTGTCACAGAAAGCCAGCGCAAAGGCAGAAGAACTTCGCGCGCGGGTAGAAACCAGCCAGGAACACCTTGCTGCGGCCGAATCGCGGCAGTCGGTGGCCGAAGAGCAGCTGGCAGAGATCACCCCGGCGGAACAAGATGCGCAAAACCTGTGGTTTCGCCTTTCCGCATTATCGGAGCGCATCGCTGCAACCGTGCGCATCGCGTCGGACCGGGCACGCAATTCCGGAAATATTACTCCGTATTCCGGGCAGGACCCGGATGATCTCGAAGCACGTGCGCTGCGTGCGGATCAAGAGCATGAAGAACTCGTCGAAGCAGCTGAGCAGGCAGCTGAAGAACTCGAAGAGATTCGGGAAGAAGTCGCTGAGCTCGCCGAAACCCTGCAGGAGGCTGAGCGCGAGCATCTGGCAAGGCTGCGTGCGGAATCGGACCGTCGCGAAGGCGTGGTGCGCTTGGTTGCCGAAGAAGAATCGATTTCCCAACAATTAGTCAGCGCGCGCGAAAACCTGACACGGGCCGAAGAGACTGGCGAGCAAGCCCGGGCGCGGCTGCGAGAAGTGCGTGACGAAGCCCGCCAGTGGGCAGAAAAAACTGCCAGCCTGCAGGTGGAGCGTGAGAACTTGGCATCCCGGGCGCAACAGGCGGCTGCGGAAGCGAAGGCTGCCGAAAGCCGTTTGGATGAGCTTCGCGAAAGCCAACGCGAACGCGAGCGGGTTGTCTACACGCTGCAGTCGCGGATTGAAACGCTGCAATCGCAAGCGCCCAGTTTGGATATTCGCGAGCACTTGGATGATTCGTGGCGGCAACTGGTGGATTTGGTGCGGCCAGATGCCGGCTGGGAGGCCGCGCTTTCTGCTGCGCTTGGCGAATCAGCTCAGGCACTCGCGGGCCCAGTAGGCCAGGAGCTTATCGCCGGTGCCGTAGATTCCACGCGCGCCGTGCTGGTTGATACCAACCGCCGCGGCTCGGCTTGGCACGTGGATTCTGCTGTGCAGGCGGACTGGTTGGTTGATCACATTACCGTCGATGCTTCCGTGGCTGTGGCGGTGGGCCGCATGCTTGCCGACGTCGTCGTGGCCGCCGATTATGCCGCCGCGCAGGAACTCATTAACGACGATCCACGTCTGCGGGCAGTCACCCGCGAAGGCCTGCTTATCGGTGAAGGCTGGGTCGAGGTCGGCTCACACGCGGGCTCAGCCGTGGAACGCAGCGCAGAGATCGCCGATGCCAGCCAGGGGCTGAATACCGCACGCGCTGAGCTAGAACAGCTTTCTGGAACCATCGAGGGAGCGAAGCAATCAGCGGAAGAAGCTCGCCTGGATTCTGCCCACCACGGTGCGGCGCTGCGCGAGCATGATAAAGACATCGAAGCTGCCGAACGCGAACAACAACGCGCGAAAAAGCAGGTCGATCGCTATAGCGCGGAATATGACACGGCGTTGCAGCACGCAGACCACGCCCGGACGCGCAGCGAAGAACTGGAACAACAACACCGTGAGGTTAGCGACCGGCTCGCCCGCGTCGACAAGCAGGACGGCGAGGACAACGATGATGAGGCCGCGGCGGAGCTAGACCAGCAACGCCAGGCCGCGCAAGTCGCGTTATCGCAGGCGAAAGCCCGGGAAATGGATGCCGCTGTGGCAGCCCGCAGTGCGCAGGATCGGGCTGGTCAGGCGCAGGGGAAAGGCGACGGGTTGCGTCGTCAAGCAGAACACGAGCGCCAAGCGAAGCGTCGGCATGAACAGGCGATGGCGCGGCGCAGGCAACAGGCTGAACTGGCGCAGGCGGTGTTGGAACATGCGCAGACCGTCGCGGAGAAGGCAGATGCTGCGACGGATACGGCGGCGCGGCGTCGTGATGAGCTGACCGCGCGGCGCAACGAGACCGACGCGCAGTTGAGTACCGTGCGGGCGCAGGTATCGGCGGCACGGCGGGCGCTGGACCAGGTGACGAAGGACTTTCACGCCGCGGACATGGAGGCCTCGCAGGCGTCGGTGCGCGTAGAAGAAGCCGAGAACAAAGCCGGCGAGCAGCTGGGCATCGCGATCGAGGACCTGGTGCGCGAGTACAGCCCCGGTGAAGATTTCGACCGGGCGGCAGAGACGAAACGCCTCAAGCGTGCGGAAAAAGACCTGGGAGCACTGGGCAAAGTCAACCCGCTGGCGCTCGAAGAATACAAAGCGATGGAAGAGCGCTACAACTATCTTTCGCAGCAGCTTGACGACGTCATCCAGACCCGGCGGGATCTGCAAACGATGATTGAGGACGTCGACAAGCAAATTCTGGAGTTGTTTACCCAGGCCTGGAAGGACGTCGAGGCCGAATTCCCGCGGGTGTTTGGCACGCTGTTTCCCGGCGGTGAGGCGCGTTTGCTGTTGACCGAGCCCGAGGACATGCTCAGCACCGGCATCGAGGTCGAAGCGCGGCCGCCGGGCAAGAAGGTGAAACGCTTGTCGCTGCTATCCGGCGGGGAGAAGTCGCTGACGGCGCTGGCGATGCTGGTGGCGATCTTCCGTGCTCGCCCGTCGCCGTTTTATGTGATGGATGAGGTTGAGGCCGCACTCGATGACGTGAATCTGCGGCGGTTGCTGGCGCTGTTTGAGGAGCTGCGGAAGGATTCGCAGTTGATTGTGATCACGCACCAGAAGCCGACGATGGATGTGGCGAACGTGCTTTATGGCGTGACGATGCGCGCGGATGGTGTGACGCATGTGCTTTCGCAGCGGCTCGCGCGCGGGTAGCAGTGGGGAGTCTGGGGCCTGGGGCCGATTTCCCGACCCGCGTATGGTTTCCGTACCCGCGTAGGATGGCAGCGTGATGAAGAAAACAGTTTTTGTGTCCATGCTCACGGCGGCTTCGGTGACGTTGGCTGCGTGCTCGAGTGAATCCAGCGACGGTGATGATAAGGAACTCACCCTGGGATATATGACGGCCTGGAGCGATATGCTGCTGATGGCCAATTTGATTGAGTACGTCGCTTCTGAACATGGCTATAGCTTTGAGCACACCGAGGTCAACGACGTCGCGGCGGTGTATACGGCGGTGTCCAACGGCGATATCGATATTGTGCCGTCGAGCTGGCCTGAGCGCACCAACAAAGACCAGTGGGAGCGGTTTAAAGACAATATTGAAGACGTCGGAGTGTTCTTCCCGAACGCCCGGCTGACTTTGGCCGTCCCGGAATACAGTGATTTAAATTCGATCGACGATCTGGCGGGGGCTGAAGACCGTCTCGATGGCGACATCATCGGCATTGAGGCAGGATCGGGCGCGGTCAATGTGGTGCAAAATGAGGTTATGCCAGCCTACGGCCTGGATGCGTATACCTTGAAGACCTCATCGACACCGGCGATGTTGGCAGAGCTTGACGACGCCATCGCCGACGAGCGTGACATCGTAGTGACGCTGTGGCGGCCGTACTGGGCGAATAATTCCTATCCGGTGAAAGACTTGGCCGATCCGAAGGGCGCTTTGGGTGACCCAGAGGGCCTGCACACGTTGGCACGCCCGGATTTCACCGCCGAGCACCCAGAGCTGGCGGAGTGGATTTCGGAGATTTCGCTTTCCGACGAAGAATATGGCGCGCTGGAGGATCTGCTGCTGAACAAGTACGACGAGGGTGAGGAACAAGAAGCGATCGCCGAATGGATCGAACAGTATGGCGATTCTCTGCCTGCGTGGCCAGAGCAGTAATTGGCGCTGTGCTGGTGGCTGTGTTGGTGCGATACGGGGTTTCTGGTAGCTGAGTTGGAGTTTCCCTGGGGGCGGGCGGGTTTTCGTCTCCAAAATTGGTGGCAGTCATTTCTTGCCTGGACTTTGCATTCGAATCTTATTGCGATAGGATAAGGGCGCCAGAGTTTTTAACGCAGTCTTTATGGGGCGTTGCTATCTAGTGTCGTTATTATTTAGCGCCGTCGCAGGCGGTGCCGTAGCGGCTGACCGCCAACACAGTAATCGGGAGGGGAGTTCACGAGATGCAGAAGCTACATGTTGTATCTAGGTGTGAGCGCCCCGCTCTTTGTGCGGATAAACCGCCGCAACTGCTGGCAATCGTTGAGCAGATCACGAGCGGGTTTGACCAGCTCCTTTCGTTGACTGTCGGTCCCGACAGGGCAGGCGAGGCGGCAGACGACGCGGCTGTAGAATTTGACGAACTCCGAGCGGCATTCGAAAAGCTAGAGGCAACCGTGGCGAAAAAGGCGTTGCTGGATGCGTATTTTGCGCAGGCGGCGGCGCAGGCTGATGCCGGGCGAATTGTTGGATCATCTAAAACCATTCAGTACCTCATGCAGGTGCTTGGTCTTTCACGTGCAATGGCGCAGGGGCGGTTAGACCAGGCGGCGCTGCTTTTCGACGTGCCGAATACGGAAATCGACGAAGAAAAATTAGCCGAGCTCGGGATCGATAGCGAGCAACGTCTGCGCATTCGCGAACAGATGAAAAAGCGTGACAATGACACACGCACCGCCCAGGCGAACAGCATTCAAGAGCAACTCGAAGACCCTGTTCCGGAACATGTGCTGGCGATGATTCGTCGTGAAGCAAAACAGCTGTTGCCGTTTGCACTGGTGTCACCGGTACAGATTATGCAGGAAGCGATTGCAGAATTTCGTGGCGGACGCGATCTGCGAGACCTTCGCGCATGGTTAGTGGAGCGAATCCGTGCCGCGAATAGCAATGTTGATGATCATGCACTAACCCGTGGGCGGGCGGAATCGACTCGGCGGCGCGGCTTACGTTTTTCTGAGCCAGATAAATATGGCGGCGTGCGCTTTTCGGGATATTTGGATGCTAAGCGTGCGGCAGTCATCAAAGCGGTGATTGGTTGTGGTGCTACACCACGCGATGAATCTAGCGATTCACGCACGCTCGCGCAGCGTCGCGTCGACAAGCTTGCGGACCTGTGCCTGCACGTAGACCGCTACCGGCAGCACCGCAATGGCGGAGTCAGCAGCATTATTGTGACCACTACCGTTGCAGAACTGGAAAACCTGACCGGCTCGACGTTGTTGACCACCGGTACCGGTGATCAACTCACTCCGCAGGACCTGCTTGCGCTCGGGGCAGCAGCTCATGACTTTGTTTCGTTGACCACGCCTGGCGGTTCGTTGCCATTGGCATTGGCGAAGGGGAGAAGAAACGCTAATTTGTATCAGAAATTAGCGCTTGCGACCACGGAATTAACGTGCACGCACCCCGGTTGTTCGACGTATTGGTACGAATGCGATGTTCATCATCTTGATCCTTGGATTGCCGGTGGCAGAACTGATATTGCAAATATGACGTTGCTCTGTCGGGCACATCATACCGATAACAACGACAAACACAATGGTAATAACAATATGGGGCATGCAGAAAGAGACCCGAACTCCGGAAGGGTCGGGCATAGGTATGCCGATGGAAGATTCGCCACGAATCAGTCGGTGGCAGCCGAGCGGGCACCCGGCGCGAAGCTGCGCCGGGAAAAACAGAGTGCCAATTCGAGGGCTACACATGTAAAAAACAAGGAAGGCTGCCAGAATGGAAACCATGAATACTTCAGAATCATGGTGGGATAGCCTCGTGGATTTTGCGACCAACAACGCGGTCGCATTTTGGGTGATCGTTGCTGCCGTTGTGGTGGCGCTGATCGTCATCATCGCTTTAATCATCGGCACCAAGCGCAAAAAATCAAAGACGGTGAGCTTTGGCGCCGACGAAACAGATGAACCGAAAGAGCTCACGCAACAGCAAAAGTCCGGTAACTATCAGGCCACCGGTGGTTTTAACTTCTCAGCCGGTGGGGCAGGAGAGAAGGCGCCGGTAGCGAAACCGGAGCTGAAGCCTGAGCCAGAGCCCGAGCTAGAGCCGCTGGTTGATTCCGAGCCAGAGCAGGAAACTAAGGCGGAGCCAGGGCCTGAAACCGCAGAGCCAACCGATGAAGAGCCAACCGATGAAGAACCTGCCGATCAAGTTCAGCCTCAGAGCCCCGAGGCGAGCGAACCTGAGGTTGCCGAACCTGAAACCGCAGAACCTGAAGCCGCAGAACCAGCGGAGACCGAAGAACCAGTATCGGACGAATCCGAGACTGAGCAGGATGAGCCCGAACAAGTTGAACCTGAACAGACGCCAGCAACAGAGCAAGCAAGCGAAGACATTGTAGAAGCTCCTGCAGAGCCAGCCGCAGAACCAGCGCCGCAGCCGCAGGACGAAATTGCGCCAGCAACCGGACGCCTGTCGAAGCTGCGTGGTCGACTGTCGAAATCCCAAAACGCTATCGGCCAGGGCGTGCTTGGCTTGTTGACCGCCGGGGACCTCGACGAGGACGCTTGGGAAGAAATCGAAGACACCCTGATCATGGCGGATCTGGGCACCAACGCCACCATGAAGGTCACCGAGCTCCTGCGGGAAAAGATCACCGAGCGCGGTGTATCCAGTGAAGCCGAAGCCCGCGCCATGCTGCGCGAAGCCCTGATTGAAGTAGGCAAGCCCGAAATGGATCGCTCCATCAAGGCCATGCCGCACGACGGTAAGCCAGCCGTCGCCATGATCGTCGGCGTTAACGGCACGGGGAAGACCACCACGACCGGCAAGCTTGGGCGCGTCCTCGTCGCGATGGGGCACGACGTCGTCTTCGGTGCAGCCGATACCTTCCGTGCGGCCGCCGCTGACCAGCTCGAAACCTGGGGACGACGTGTCGGGGCGACTACAGTGCGTGGCGCCGAAGGCGCAGACCCAGCTTCGGTTGCTTTCGATGCCGTCGCGACGGGTGTCAATGAGGGCGTTGATGTGGTGCTGGTGGATACCGCCGGGCGCTTGCACACCTCGAATAACCTGATGGATCAGCTGGGCAAGGTCAAGCGTGTCATCGAAAAGAAGGCAGCCGTCGACGAGGTCTTGCTCGTCATCGACGCCACCGTCGGCCAAAACGGTTTAATGCAGGCACGCGTGTTCCGCGAAGTCGTTGACATCAGCGGAGTCGTGCTCACCAAACTCGACGGCACCGCGAAAGGCGGCATCGTCTTCCAGGTGCAAGAAGAACTCGGAGTCCCCGTCAAGCTCGTTGGATTGGGTGAGGGTGCCGACGACTTGGCACCATTCGAAATTGAGTCCTTCGTCGACGCACTCCTGGGAAATGAACATTAGCGAACCGTGATACTCTAATCGACGATGATTTTTTCCGTATTAGCGCTACTCGGGGTGACGGTGGCCAGCGCCCCGCTTTTTTCGCGCCTGCTAGGCCGAAACGCGGGTTGGGTGTTGGCTCTACCGCTAATCATTTCGACCGCCCTGGCGGTCTCGGTATATGACGGGATACACACGGAATCAGTGCCGTGGATTCCCTCGCTTGGGGTGGATTTTAATATCCGCCTCGACGGTTTATCGTTCGTATTCCTACTGCTGGTCCTCGTGATCGGTGCCGGGGTGCTGATGTATTCCACGCGGTACCTGCACCACAAAGATTCCGCGTTCTACTTCTTCATCGTCGGCTTCGCCGCGGCGATGGCGCTGTTGGTCACGACTGACAACATTTTTGTCTTCTACGTCGCGTGGGAGATGACGACCCTATGTTCGTTCTTCCTCATCGGTAATTCGGGGGAGAAGGGCCACCAGCCCGCCATCCGTACCTTGCTTGTCACGGTGCTGGGTGGATTATTGCTGCTGACAGCCACCATCATCATGGCTGTATCCACGGGAACGCTACAGCTTAGCGAAGTCATCGCATCTGACTATTGGGCGGACAACCCTGGAGTCTTGACTGCCGTGGCGATGCTGGTCGCTGGTGCGGCATTCACCAAGTCCGCACAGTTCCCATTCCAGGCCTGGTTGCCAGACTCCATGGTCGCGATTGCGCCAGTCTCGGCATACCTGCACGCCGCAGCGATGGTCAAAGCCGGCATTTACCTCATTCTGCGTTACTCGCCACTGTTCGGCGAGGTCGCGATCTGGAATGTTTTGCTGATCGTGTGCGGTTTGTTTACCGCTGCATTCGGTGCGATGACTGCCGTCACGCGCGATGACCTCAAAGAACTGCTTGCCTACTCGACGATGTCGCAGCTCGGCCTGCTCGTCGCCACGGTGGGTATCGGTACCGATGCCGCACTGACTGCCGCGATCGTGCATACCATCGCACACGCCTGCTTTAAGGCAGCGCTGTTTATGTCCGTCGGTATCGTCGAGCATGAATCCGGCACGCGCTTGTATTCCGAGCTGCGCTACGTGCGCACAAACATGCCGATCACGAAAACCCTCGTGGTCATCGCTGCCGCTTCGATGGCGGGCTTGCCGCTGCTGTTCGGTTTCATCTCGAAAGAAGGCTTGATCGAAGCCGCGCTCGCGGCCCCATTCGGCGATCACATCAACGTCATCATCACCGGCGGTGTTGTGCTGACGTCGATGTTCACCTTTGTGTATTCCTTCAAGTACATCATCGGTGTCTTCGGAGCTCGCAAAAACGCTGAGATCGAAAAAGAGGTTGCCGAGGCTGCTCCGACTTTCTGGATCATTCCCGCGTTGCTGGCCGCACTTACACTCGTGCTCGGTCTTTACCCGGGTGCTGTCGATGGTCTTGTCGACGATGCCGCGCTCGCAGCAACCGGCGCAGACCAACATGTGCACCTTGCGATTTGGCATGGCTTCAACATGGCACTGGGCATGTCTGCGCTCATTATCGTCGTCGGTACGTTGTTGGTTCTCAACCGCGAGCAGCTCTTCCGTGCGATGTCCGTCTTCGGCGCACCGCTGACTGGACTCTACGTCGTGGAATTCCTGCGCCAGGGAATCATCGACACCGGTAACAAGTACTTCACCGCAGCCACGGGCACGACTTCGATGCGGCGCCACCTGGTGCTACCGCTGCTCGGCGTGATCGCGTTGACCGTTGTCGGAATTTTCACCCTGAACGATCTTCCAGAAGTCGTTGGCGAGCGCGCCTGGGCGATTGACTGGATTTTCGTGCTGCTGGTGGCGATGGGTTGTATCGCTACCGTGATGGCGAAATCACGCCTAACCGTGGTGGTCGTTGTTTCCATTGCCGGTTTCGGCATGTGCCTGTGGTTCTACATCCTGGGTGCCGCCGATGTGGCGAATACCCAGTTGACAGTCGAGATCCTCACGGTCTGCGTACTCGTGCTGATCTTGCACCGTCTGCCAGACCACTTCACGCCGGATACCCGTCGTTCGCACTTCTGGTCCATCGTTCTTGCCGTTGCCGTGGGTGTCTCCACGATGCTGGCTGTCTTGGCACTGACCGGACGCCGTGAGATCTCCGATGTCTCCGAGTACTTCCTACGTGAAACCGAGGAACTGACCGGCGGCTCCAACATCGTCAACGTCATCCTCGTAGAATTCCGTGCATTCGATACGTTGGGCGAGCTGACCGTGTTGGGCGTGGCTGGTATCGCAATCGCCGTGCTGTTGTCGAACAACCGCCTGCTTGCCGTCCACGACACTCACATGGACAAGCACTCGCCGCTGATCGACGCCCGCGCGAACTCCGTGTTCTTGCGTTCGACGACGAAGCTGGTCGGCCCGATCATCGTCGCTCTGTCGCTCTTGCTTTTCTTCCGCGGCCACAATGAAGCCGGAGGTGGCTTCGTCGCTGCTTTGATCGCTTCCGCTGGTTTCGCGCTGGTCTACCTGTCCGCGCCATCGAATGCCGAGGCAAAGATTCGTCTGCCATACATGGCACTGATTGGTGGTGGCATCACCATTGCCGTGACGACGGGCCTGTTGGGCTTCGTTGAGGGCTCGTTCCTCAAACCACTAGATACCCACATTTTCGGCCTGCACTTGTCGACGGCCTTGCTGTTCGACCTTGGTGTCTACCTGGCCGTGATCGGCATGATCCTTGCAGCGTTCAACCTGTTGGGAATGCCGCGGCTGAATTCCGATGAAGCCGATGCCCGTGAGCCAGGAGCGGATGCGGATCTTGCAGACCGGTCCCTGGAAGCCGAACCCCAGGCAGAAAGGAACTAACCCATGACTCTCGCCATTTCTGCCGGCTTGCTTGTCGGCTGCGCGGTGTATCTGATGATGCGCCGGGACATGCTGCGCATTGCGCTCGGCTTTACGCTGCTTTCGCACGGCGCCAACCTGATTCTTATTGCCGCCGGTGGCACTGCCTCGCGCAACGAACCATTCGGTAGCCACGACGCTGCTGCCGTTGCCGAAGCGGCAGACCCGCTGCCGCAGGCGCTGGTGTTGACCGCCATCGTTATTTCCTTCTCTATCTCGGTGCTGATGTTCGTGACCGCCGCCGTCGGAAAGAAGGATGACGCCACCCGCCCAGAAGTTAACCTCGCACGCGAGCAGGATGTGGTTCTGTAATGGATATAGCTGCACTACTACCACTGTTTACTGCGCTACCACTGATTTTGGGTGGCGTGCTGGTTGTCGGCCACCGCTTCCAGTTCCTGCAAGACTTCGTTTTGTTTGCCACCCTCATCGGCGCCGTTATCGCCTCCGTAGCGCTGTTCCCGCTGGTATCTGACGGGCAGACCATTGCCCACGGCATTGGCATGTGGGGCTTCGGCTATTCGATTCCCTTCGTTGCCGATATGTTCGCGGTGCTGATGCTCGTGACGACGGCCGTGCTCGGCCTGGTGTGCGCCTGGTTTGCCGCAGCGAGTGGTCTGACGAAGCAACGTTTTTCCGCCCCTCTGATTTTGATCTTGATGGCGGGTGTCTTCGGTGCCATCCTCACCGGCGATTTGTTTAACTTCTTCGTCTGCTTGGAGATCATGCTGCTGCCGTCCTACGGGCTGTACGCGCTGACGATTCACAAGCGCGGTGGATCTTTGCTGGTTGGCGGCATGCGCTTGTTCATCGCCTCGAACCTGTTGGGCTCGACGCTGTACATGGTCGGAGTCGGCCTGGTGTACGGCACCGCGGGCAGCATCAACCTCGCCGAGCTAGCCGGTGCAGCGAAAGAAGACCCAGCCGTCGCGTTGGCAGGCTCAGTGTGCCTGTTGGCGATGTTCATCAAGGCCTCGATCGTGCCGGTACACTCCTGGTTGGCGCAGACCTATCCGTATACCAGCCCAGCGATCACCGCGCTGTTTTCTGGCCTGCACACCAAGGTCGGCGTCTACATGATCTACCGCATTTACGCGGTGCTTTTCGACGGCGACGAGCGCTTCTTGTGGGTCATGGTGGCCCTTTTCAGCCTGACGATGCTGGTCGGCGTGTTAGGTGCGGTCGGTGAAAAGACCACCCGTTCGATTCTTGCCTTCCACATGGTCTCGCAGCTGGGCTACATCATGATGGGTGTCGCGTTGTTCACTGAGCTTGGTATGGCAGCCGGCATTTTCTACCTGGTTCACCACATGATCGTGAAAGCCTCGCTGTTTATGTCGACTGGTGCCATCGAAGTGAAATACGGCACTGGTGAGTTGGGCAAAGTTACCGCGATGGCGAAACGCGAGCCAATCATGGCCGTGGCATTCTTCGTTGCTGCGCTCTCGTTGGCTGGTATTCCACCATTTTCTGGTTTCGTCGCGAAGTTCTCGCTGATGATGGCCACCTGGGATTCTGGTTGGATCTATGCGCTGGCCGTCATGGTGGTTGTGTCTCTGTTCACTCTTCTGTCCATGCTGAAGATTTGGGGCGGAGTATTCTGGGGCGACCCGAAAACGCCGGTTCCGGATCCAGCCGAGGGCCAAGACCCCGACGGTGCGCACGCCACGTTGGGTGGCGGTGTCGCGACCTACACTCGCAGCGACTCGCAGACTTTGACCGAAACCTCCACGAAACCGAAATCCCGTATTGGTTTCTGGTTGGCAGCTCCGGCTGTGATTACCGCAGTGATCACGCTGGTGCTGGGCATCGGCGGTGAATACTTGATGCAATTTTCTGAGGTGGCCGCGAATAACCTGATGGATACCTCCAGCTATGTCGAGGCGGTGAAGAACTAATGGATATTCTGACGTGGCCATTCCGCATGATCGGTTTTTGGCTGTGGTACCTGAAAGAGTTCGTGGTCGCCAACATGTCGGTGATCCGCGACATCATCTCCCGCGGCCACGATTCCACCCCGGGTGTTGCTTGCTACGAGTCGCGCTGCTTCAAGGCAGGTCACTACACGTTGTTCGCAGCGCTGGTGACTATCACACCGGGCACGCTCGTCGTCGGTGCGGGCGAGACCAAAGATGGTGTGCGCATCATGTATGTGCACGGCATGTACAACAAATCGGCCGATGAACTGCGTGAAGATCTGCGGGATATGGAAGAACGCATGCTTAAAGGAATTATGTTCCGTCCGCGACTGAATGAGGACGCCAAATGACAACCGTAATCGCAATCGCAATCGTCATGATCGCCCTGTCGGCTCTCCCAGCCGCATACCGCATGCTGGTCGGGCCTACGCGATCTGACCGTGTATCCGCCGCGGACTTCCTGTTGTTCGTCCTGGTCGCGCTGTTGGGGCTGAGCGGGTTTTTGAAAGGCTCGGGTTATACCTTTGACCTGATGCTCGTGGCCTCGGTGGTGGGCTTTTTGTCCGCGGTCTCGCTGTCTCGTGCTTTGTTGAGGGGTGCTCGTTAATGGACGTTATGGAAATTATTTCCTCGATATTCATCCTTATCGGGGCCGCCAACTTCGTTATCTGTGGCGCGGGCATGCTCACATTCCGCGATGTTTATGCCCGCATGTCCGTACTGTCGACTGCCTCAGGCTTCGGCGTCTCTATGATCATCATTGGCGTGTTCTTATTGGAGCCGAGCTGGTCGACGGCGGTGGTCGGGATTGGCGCGATTATTTTGTTGCTGGGCACCTCGGCGATCGGGTCTATCCTGATCTCACGCTCGTCCATTCTGCGCCACGTCGCCATCGTTGACGTGCAGTTTAACGAGGCAAATGTCTGGGAAGGTGAATTCGTTTCGCCCTCAGATTTTGCGTACAAACAGGCGACCGGGCAGGCGCGAAAGCGCGACTAGCCCAAGAACCTCCAAGCCCCAGGCCATCCGGCCTGGGGCTTTTTTGCTTACCCCATATTAGGGAACTAACTATTCTTCGATAGATATTTAGTACCTGTAGTACTACCGTTATCTGTTGTAGGCACGAGAGGAGAAAATATGGAAACGGTAATAGTAGGCAATGCCGCCTGGATGTTGATGAGCGCATCTCTGGTTTTGCTCATGACTCCAGCGTTAGCTCTTTTTTACGGAGGCATGACAGAGCGCAGAGGTGTGCTCAACATGATGCTGATGTCTTTCGGTTCACTCGCCGTGGTCAGCATGATCTACATTCTGTGGGGTTGGTCGATGAGTTACGGAACACAATCGTGGGCCGGGATCGTCGCCAGCCCCTTTGAGTTTTTCGGACTCAAAGATTCCATCATCGATGGCTCCGGCGACTACCTAGCCGGGGCAGAAGGTTATGCCAATATTATTGATATTGGCTTCCAGCTCACCTTTGCCGTGATCTCGACCGCAATTATCTCGGGTGCACTGGCAGGGCGGGTGAAGATTGGTACGTGGTTGGTATTCAGTGGGTTGTGGGCAACATTCGTATATTTCCCACTTGCGCACATGGTCTGGGGCGGCGGCATCCTGGCTGAAGGCGACAACAGCGTGACGGCCTGGATCTTCGGCGCAGAAGGCGGGGAAGCGCTCGTCGCCCCAATCGACTTTGCGGGCGGTACCGTCGTGCACATTTCCGCTGGTACTGCAGCCCTGGTGTTGGCGATCGTCGTCGGTAAGCGCCAAGGATTCCCGAAAAGCGTGCAGCGTCCGCACAATCTGCCGATGGTCATGCTGGGCGCCGGCATGCTCTGGTTTGGTTGGTTCGGATTCAACGGTGGCTCGGCTTTCGCTGCCGACGGCTTGGCTGGTTTGGCCTGGGTGAACACTACTGCGGCTACTGCGGCGGCGATCACGGGATGGTTGCTCGTCGAAAAGCTTCGCGACGGTTACTGCACCTCGTTGGGTGCTGCCTCTGGTGTAGTTGCTGGTCTGGTAACCATTACCCCAGCCGCCGGTGATCTCAACCCGGTGACATCGCTGCTTTTGGGTGTTTTCGGCGGCATGCTTGGTTGCTTGGGCGTCGGCTTGAAGTTCCGCTTCGGCTTCGATGACTCGCTCGATGTGGTTGGCGTGCACTTGGTGGCTGGCCTGTGGGGCACGGTCGCTGTGGCATTCGTCGCCAATGATCGCGGCATCTTCACCGGTGGCGGTGCGGAAGGTTGGAAGTTGTTGATCGTGCAGATCTTGATCGCACTGATTGCAATGGTTTTCACCATTATCATCACCACCATCATCGCGCTGATTCTGAAGTCCACGATGGGCTGGCGCGTCTCTGAACAGATCGAAGCCGATGGCATCGACTTCGGTGGACACCGTGAAACCGGCTACGACATCAGTAGCCGTGGTGTGCGTGGCCACACGAGCCGAAACTAAGATAGCGGGCAGACCGAGCCATGAGACACGTCCAGAAGAGCCCGGACAAGCCCTGATAACAAGGAGAAGCAATGAAACTCGTGACAGCCGTCGTCAAGCCCTTTACACTCGACGACATTCAAGAAGCACTGGCCAAGATCGGGTCGCCAGGCATGACGGTTTCCGAAATCGAAGGCTTTGGTCAACAGCGCGGAAACAAAGAAATCTACCGCGGTGCGGAATATGCGACCTCGTTTGTGCCGAAAACCAAGATCGAGCTGATTGTGGTCGACGATGATGTAGAAGCTGTGGTCGACGCTATCGTCGAGGCCGCATGCACCGGTGAAATCGGTGATGGCAAGATCTGGATCACGACCGTCGAAGACGTCATCCGTGTGCGTACGGGGGAGCGTGGTGAAAAAGCGATCTAGTGCGGGTTGATATGACCTGCGCGGGTGAAACCGGCTAGGCTGGTAGGGCTAGTAAATGCCAACGGTAGGGAGTTACACGACGTGTTTGAGTCATTGTCCGACAGGCTACAATCTGCCCTGAAAGGGCTTCGCGGCAAGGGCAAACTGACTGAAGCTGATATCAACGCCACTGCCCGGGAAATCCGGCTGGCGTTACTGGAGGCCGACGTCTCGCTTACCGTTGTGCGTGGTTTCATCAAGCGCATCAAAGAGCGCGCCGTGGGGGCAGAGGTCTCCGAGGCGCTGAACCCTGCACAGCAGGTCATCAAGATCGTCAACGAGGAATTGCAAGACATCCTCGGTGGCGAAACTCGTCGTCTAAACCTGGCGAAAAACCCACCCACCGTCATCATGTTGGCGGGTCTGCAGGGTGCCGGTAAGACCACGCTGGCCGGCAAGCTTGCCAAGCACTTGGAAGGCAAAGGTCATGCGCCGATGCTGGTTGCCTGTGACTTGCAGCGTCCGGGAGCGGTGAATCAGCTGCGCATCGTCGGTGAGCGCGCTGGTGTGAAAACTTTTGCGCCAGATCCTGGTACCTCGATGGACTCGCAGCACGAGATGGGTACCTCGCACGGCGATCCCGTTGAGGTTGCCCGGCAGGGTATCGAGGAGGCGCGCAAGGCACAACACGACGTCGTCATCATCGACACCGCGGGCCGGTTGGGTATTGATGAAACGCTGATGACCCAGGCCCGGAATATCCGCGATGCCGTCAACCCGGATGAAGTGTTGTTCGTCATCGATTCGATGATCGGCCAGGACGCCGTGCACACCGCCGAAGCTTTCCGCGATGGCGTCGACTTCACCGGTGTTGTGTTGACCAAACTCGACGGTGACGCCCGCGGTGGTGCAGCGCTGTCGATCCGTGAGGTCACCGGTAAACCGATTCTGTATGCCTCTACCGGTGAGAAACTCACTGACTTCGACGTTTTCCACCCAGAGCGCATGGCCAGCCGCATTTTGGGTATGGGCGATATGCTCACCCTGATCGAGCAGGCCGAGGCAAACCTGGACCAGCAAAAAGCCGAGGAAGCCGCCCACAAGCTCGGCTCCGGCGAGATGACGCTGAACGACTTCCTCGACCAGCTCATGATGGTCCGCAAGATGGGGCCGATCGGCAATCTGCTGAAGATGATGCCTGGCGGCAGCCAAATGTCGAAGATGGCCGATATGGTCGACGAAAAACAGCTCGACCGTATCCAGGCCATCATACGCGGTATGACTCCCGCTGAGCGCAACGATCCGAAGATCCTCAATGCTTCACGACGTAAGCGTATTGCCACCGGTTCTGGTGTAGAAGTCTCTGAGGTCAACCAGCTTGTCGAGCGCTTCTTTGAGGCCAAGAAGATGATGAGTAAAATGGCTGGTCAGTTTGGCATGCCGGGCATGGGTGGTTCCAAGCGCTCGGCGACGAA
Source organism: Corynebacterium drakensteinense (assembly GCF_041224285.1). Classification (NCBI taxonomy): domain Bacteria; kingdom Bacillati; phylum Actinomycetota; class Actinomycetes; order Mycobacteriales; family Corynebacteriaceae; genus Corynebacterium; species Corynebacterium drakensteinense. Next base: position 218,630 of record NZ_JAXOFP010000002.1, on the reverse strand, counting down.
GAAGAAGCCAAAGGGACGGAAGAACAAGAAGGGCAAACGCAAGAAAGGCAAAGGCGGCGGACAGGGCCCAGCGATGCCGAACATGCCTATGGGCGGCGGAATGCCTTCCATGAAAAACCTGCAGCAAATGCAGCAGCAGATGCCGCCGGGCATGGAAAATATTGACCTGAGCAAGCTGAATCTCGGAAAGAAATAAGCCTACTAGCGCATGTAACGTTTGATAATCGGCTCCAGCAAAGGCTGGGCCGATTTTGCGTATGCATTCGAAATATGGTGCATGTCGCGGTAGACGGCGATATTACCGATCACGACTTCACAGCGACGCGGCCCGCAGAACCAATCTGCGGTATCAACAGATTCCATTCCGAGCTCCTCCAAGACCGGCTCGGCGGGGTCGCGTTCCTGGTAGACCTGCTTACGCGCAACGGAACACAGCCCGCCTTCGACTAAGCAATTGCTGAAGTCAAAGGGCTCGCCATCGGGGCGGAAGCCCCAAGGATTATCACGAAGCCCGACGAATTCGATATCGGCGTCGGCAAGCTTCTGCCAGAAAGCCGCATAACCATACGGCACATAATCCGGGCCATGCCCGAATTCCCCCACGGGACGGGTCGAATTAGAAATCACCAGGTCGGGTTTTTCGTCGACAAGCTTGTCGATCACCCGTTGGCTCCAGTCGTAACAATCTTCGTCGATCTGGTGTGCGCCCATGATCAGATCCTTCGGCCCCGTCACGACGGGACAGCCTGCACGCAGCATAACCTCCAGGCGGAAGCCGTATTGTTTCCCGAGTGCATCCAGCGGTCCAGACCACTGCTCAGAGTGCGATCCACCTACTAAATACACCGTCTTGTCCGCTGCGCGGTCACCGAATACACACGGCTCGCCATAACGAGATTCTTCGAATTGCACAGCCGTCGAAGGAAATGAGCTTGGCACGAAGCAATGCACCTCAGAGACGACGGGCTGCAAGCTAGATACCAGCTGTGGATCAGGCGCGGTGTCGATTCCTTCCGGTACCTTGGCGTCAAACTGCGCCAGCACTCCGGGATAGATATCCGGTGGCAACGGTTGGTTGCGTTCGGCGTGCAAGCGTTGGGTCCACCAGGGTTGCACAGCAGACAACGCGAGTACGGCGATCACCGTCACGACTGCGCCCGTAACTTTGCCAGGGTGCTCTCGGAGCTGCCCACGCCAGACCACCTTGGATGAGGTTTTGTTGCGGCGTTTGCTGTGTTGCCGCAGTGGCTTTTCGACGAACTGGTAGGTCAGCCACGCCAGCAGCAGCGAGACGGCAATGATGCTGACTCCCAGCACCGCGCTCGGGCTCGATTGATTCCAGTAGTTCGTCGCCAAGATCAACAGCGACCAGTGCCACAAATACAGCGAGTATGCAATGTCGCCGAGCCAACGCATCGGGCGGGTCGCCAGGCCGCGAGCGAGATAACCGTTACCGCCGAGGATCAACAAGACTGCGCCGCCGATTGGCAATAAGGACAACGGTCCGGGGTAGGCAGTGGAGTCTTCGACGATGATGCCAGTGGCAAACAACAGCACCAGACCGACGACGCCGGTGACGTCGGCCAGCCAACGTGGCAGCGTGAGTTTGCTGCCATAAACCACTAGAACGGCACCGAGGGTGAGCTCCCAGACACGCGAAACCGTCGAATAATAGTTTTCCGGTGTGCCGTACCAGCCGAATCGGGATGCGTAGCCGAAAGAAATGAGCGTGACGACGAGCAAAATCGGGCCGGCCACCCGGTTGATGTGTGAGCGGCGGGAACGCAGAAGCCAGGCCAGCACTAAGGCGAAAATTATGGCAGCAAGATAGAACTGCCCTTGGACAGACATTGACCACAAGTGCTGTAGAGGGGAGATCTCCGGGGCAGCGGCGGCATAGGCGGCATCTTGCCGGGTGAGTTCCCAGTTCTGGTAGTACAGCAGGCTGGCGGTGATCTGCTGGGCAAAATCGATACTCATTAGCCACGGTGTGGTGGTGAACACCAGCACGACGGTGACCGCGATGACCAACGCGAGCGCTGGCACGAGCCGTCTAATCGTGCGCCAGAGTGGCCACCACGGGTTGAGCGAGGCATTGGCGCGTGTGGCATAGCGCAGTTGCGAACCGAGGAAGAAATAGCCCGACAACAGCAAGAACACATCGACGCCGCCAGAGACACGGCCGACGAAGACGTGAAAAACTACCACTAGAGCGATGGCCAGGCCGCGGAGGCCATCCAAGTCATAGCGGTAGGAAGGCTTGTCTAGTGTTTGGGTCACAACAGGTTAAGATCGGTATTCGTGATAATTGATGCCGGGACAATCGCGGAAAGCCCATCAGGGAATGACTATCACGCAAAGCCCAGTGCGGAAAAACGTTCCCCGGTAGTTTAACGCTTGCAGTTAATCTTCCCTAGTTGGCAGGGGGCAGCGCGCTTTTCGACGGCTGTGTATAGGGTGCTCGCGTCGGGGATGGAGGTGATGCCTGGATGTTTCAGTCGAGATATTGTAGTCGAGGGTTTGCTTCGTCGGGGGTGGCAAGCTAAGATTATCCGCTGTCTGTGTATCTGCGTAACACCGCGTGCGTCTACGGTCGTCGCGGTTGGGATCACGCGCAGACTAATCCAAGGGTTGAACCGGCCTGCTACCGCAGGTGTCTGCACTGCCCAGTGAATCTCTAGCAAGAAAAGGAGCCAACAATGGCTGTCAAGATTAAACTGCAACGCCTCGGCAAGATTCGTACCCCACAATACCGTGTGGTCATCGCTGACTCGCGCACCCGCCGCGACGGCAAAGAGATCGAGGTTATCGGTCGCTACCAGCCAAAGCAGGAGCCATCCCTGATCGACATCGACTCCGAGCGCGCTCAGTACTGGCTGTCCGTTGGTGCACAGCCAACCGAGCCTGTTCTGGCTCTGCTGAAGGTTACCGGTGACTGGCAGAAGCACAAGGGTCTGCCTGGTGCAGAAGGCACCCTGAAGAAGGTAGAAGCAAAGCCTTCCAAGCTGGAGCTGTTCAACAAGGCTCTGGAAGAGGCTAACAACGGCCCTTCCATCGAGGCCATCACCGAAAAGAAGAAGAAGGCCAAGGAAGAAGCTGAAGCTAAGGCTGCTAAGGAAAAGGCAGAAGCTGAAAAAGCTGCTGCTGCCGAAGGCGAAGCTGAGGCAGAGGCAGAGTCCAACGACTAATCGCCAACGGCTGAGTCGGCCGAGATGCTTAGCCGTCTAGATTTCACCGCGTGAAGTTCCCCAACGGGGCTCGCGCGGTTTTTCTGTTGCAATACCACTGCGCCAGCCAATACCACTGCGCTGCGCCAGCCGACGCCGACCAACGTGCTAACACCAGCCCGTCGGCAAACAGACCATAGCGCCGCGCTAGGTTAGTGGATATGGACGTACGCATTGGTCGAGTAATCAAGACCCACGGCATCCGCGGCGAAGTAGTCGTGGATGCCACCACAGACGACCCAGAAGGACGCTTCAGCCCCGAGACCGTCGTCGACGGCCGACAAGCAGGACGCACGCAGTCGCTGCGCATTACCGGCGCACGCCCGCACAAGGGGCGCTGGCTTATTTCTTTTGCGGAGATTACCGACCGCACTCACGCAGAATCCCTGCGGGGCATGGAGTTTTTCGCCCCTGCCGACGAATCCGATGACGACGGTTACTATGACCACGACCTGGAGGGCCTGCGGGTCTGGCATGAGGGCACAGCCATCGGCGAGGTTACCGGGGTGGTCGAGACCATCAACCGGAGCTTGCTGGAAATCGCGCTGGATAATGGACGAGACGCACTCGTGCCTTTCGTCGACGAGTTTATTGCCGAGGTCGACCTCGATGCTGAAACCATCATGATCACCCCGCCGGAAGGATTATTGGACCTGTGAGGCTAGACGTCGTCTCCATTTTCCCGGAATACCTACAACCGCTACGCCACGCGCTGCTCGGTCGGGCAATCGAGCGTGAACTGATCAGCGTGGGCGTGCATGACCTGCGCGACTGGGCCACCGGCGTGCATAAATCGGTTGACGATTCGCCATACGGTGGTGGGCCCGGAATGGTCATGAAACCAGAGGTATGGGGGCCCGCGCTCGACGACATCGCATGCGGTGCTGGTAGCCCTGCGAGCCAACTGGACTCGGCGGCACACCACGTTCACGGTGCAACCCACGATGAACTCGCTGGCACCATCCCGACTCGCTACGACGGCCGCGACATCCGCGACGGTGAAGATCCCGCAGCACCGCTGTTGTTGGTTCCCAGCCCTGCGGGTGCGGTGTTTAGCCAGCAGCAAGCCCAAGCGTGGTCGAACGAGCACCACATAGTCTTTGCCTGCGGGCGCTACGAGGGCATCGACCAACGCGTCATCGATGATGCTGCCAACCGCTACCGTGTGCGCGAAGTCTCTGTCGGCGATTACGTGTTGATTGGCGGGGAAGTCGCCACCTTGGTGATCGCCGAAGCCATCGTGCGGCTGATTCCCGGGGTGTTGGGCAACCAACGCTCGCACCAGGAAGATTCGTTTTCGGACGGCCTGTTGGAAGCGCCGTCGTACACCAAACCGCGGGTGTGGCGCGGACGGGAAATCCCAGAAGTACTTACCTCGGGCCACCACGGCAAAGTAGAACAGTGGCGCAGGGAACAATCGTTGCTGCGAACTTGGCAGCGTCGCCCAGAGCTCTTAGAACAGGTTGAGCTGTCGAAACACGACCGAGCTGTGCTCGCTAAAGCACAGCAGGAGGCCGAAGAAGAAGCCGGGCACGCGGCTGGGGTTGCGGCCGACCCGGCAAGCAGGGGTGGTGGCGACGGCGGCGAATAACTAGGCTTAGCCTAATGATCGCACGTGTTATTGCCGAAGAATTAGAGGTCGCGACCAACCGTGTGCAGGCGGCTTTGTCCCTGCTTGCGGAAGGCAACACCGTTCCGTTTATCGCCCGCTACCGCAAGGAAGCCACCGGGGCGTTGGATGATAGCCAGCTGCGCCACATCCAACAACGCGCGGATTACCTGGAAGAACTCGAATCACGCAAACAAACTATCCTCGCCGCGATCGAGGAACAAGGCCAGCTTAACGACGAGTTACGCACGGCAATCATCGAGTGTGATTCCAAAGCGCGCCTGGAAGATCTCTACCTGCCATACAAAAAGCGCCGCAAGACCAAAGCCGACAAAGCCCGCGAGGCCGGCCTGGAGCCGCTGACCGACGCGCTTATCGACAACCCCTCGCTGGACCCAGAAGCCGCCGCACAGGATTTTCTTGTCGACGGCTACTCCGATGCCAAATCAGCTTTGGACGGTGCTCGCGCAATTTTGGTCGACCGCTTCGCCTTGGATGCCGATCTGGTCGGCCAAGTTCGCGAAAAATTTTACAGCGAAGGCGAGCTACGCGCGCAGGTAGTCGCTGGCAAGGAAGCCGAAGGCGCGAAATTCCGCGACTACTTCGACTTCTCCCAAGAACTGACCAAGCTGCCCTCGCACCGCATTCTGGCGCTGCTGCGCGCGGATACCGAAGGCGTTATCCAGCTCGAGTTCGCTGGTGGCGACGATGCCGGCTTTGAACATCTCATTGCCGAACACTGCGATTTGGATACCCAGACCTCGAAGTGGCTGGGGCAGGCCGTGCGCTGGGGGTGGCGTACCAAACTGATGGTCTCTGCGGGGTTGGATGCGCGTAACCGCCTGCGCAGCTTCGCCGAAGAGGAGGCCTTGAAGGTCTTTTCGACGAACCTGCGCGATGTGTTGCTAGCCGCACCAGCTGGGCAAAAAGCCACGTTGGGGATGGACCCGGGCTACCGTAACGGCGTGAAATGCGCGGTGGTCGATGCCACCGGCAAGGTCGTCGATACCGCGGTGGTTTACCCACACCAGCCGCAGAAACAATGGCAGCAGGCACTAGCAACTTTGCACGATTTGTGCGCTAAGCACGATGTGGAATTGGTGGCCGTCGGCAATGGCACGGCGTCGCGCGAATCTGAAGAACTGGCGGCGGAGGTCGTCGACAAGCTGGATGCGCGCCCGCAAGTCGTGGTGGTTTCAGAATCCGGCGCCTCGGTATATTCCGCTTCGGAGCAGGCAGCCACCGAGTTGCCAGAGATGGATGTGTCGCTGCGTGGTGCGGTCTCGATTGCGCGGCGTTTGCAGGATCCGTTGGCTGAGTTGGTCAAGATTGATCCGAAATCCATCGGCGTCGGGCAGTACCAGCACGATGTGAACCAGGCGAATTTGGCGCGGGCGCTTGACGACGTCGTCGAGGATGCGGTGAACAGCGTGGGAGTGGATGTCAACACTGCCTCTGTACCGCTGTTAGAGCGCGTGGCCGGGTTGAACGCCACCGTTGCAGAAAACCTGGTGACCTACCGTCACGAGAATGGTCGGTTCGCTACCCGCAAGGAATTGTCGAAAGTGCCGCGTTTGGGTCCCAAAGCCTTTGAACAGGCGGCGGGGTTTTTGCGCATTATTGATGGAGACAATCCTTTGGATGCCTCTGCGGTTCACCCCGAGGCCTACCCAGTGGTGAAGAAGATCGCCGCCGACGTTGGGGTTGGTGTCGGTGACCTGATCGGGGATTCGCAGCGGTTGTCACGGCTGCGACCTGAGCACTTCGCGGACGCAGAATTTGGTGCCCTGACGGTCGCCGATATTATTACTGAGCTCGATAAACCAGGGCGAGATCCGCGTCCAGAATTCCGCACGGCTAGCTTCAAAGAAGGGGTCACGAAAGTCTCCGATCTGCAGCCCGGCATGATTTTGGAGGGTACTGTGACGAACGTGGCAGCATTCGGCGCGTTCGTTGACGTCGGGGTGCACCAAGACGGCCTGGTGCATATCTCGGCGATGAGCAGCAAGTTCGTGTCAGATCCGCACACGGTGGTGCGCTCTGGCGATATCGTGCAGGTCAAGGTCATGGACGTTGATGTTGATCGTCAACGCATTGGGCTGAGCTTGCGTTTGGACGATGAGCCCGGTGCGGGTGCGCAGGGTAGCAAAGGTGGTGTGGCCAAAGGCGGCGGCAAAACCGGCGCTAAGAACGGCAAATCTGGAGGTAAATCTAGCGGCAAACCTGGCCGTGGTGCGCGGTCGCAAAAGTCACACACCGGTTCTCCAGCAGGGGCGATGGCTGATGCCCTGCGCAATGCCGGCTTTGGCTCCTAGCTCTGCGGCTTCCTGATGCCCAGCGCACTACATCCTGTTGGATTCTGTATGAAGCTGGCAGTATACTAACAGTAGTTAAGAACACCTGAGGCGAGTGCATGAACAATCATGGTCTTGGGTGCGAGTCCAATTACGTTTCCAATCACGTTTCACTAAGTTTTAGGGGCAGAGCATGAGCACCAAGCAGGATCGGCAAGAAGAAGCCCAGGATATTAAGGCTGCCGAGGACCAGCCTTCGAACATGTCCGAGGTTTACTTGCCATTCATTGGTTTCTTCGTCGTCATGGCCGTCGGCCTTGGCCTGGTTATCGGCGGATTCAACGCTCTGGAATACCTCTAAAGCCGCGGCACTCTGCGTTTAAAGCGTGGCTTAAAGCGTGGAGTAAAACCTGCCCGCTTCCTGTGATAGGAAGTGGGCTTTTTGTGTGGGCAGGCCACCGGCAGCTTAGCCAGCCCCAACTCCGCCTGGCAGACTGAATAGCCGCACCTGCGGCAACGCCGGACCATAGTCGTCGACGACGCGCTGACTGCGCCCACCGGAGGCGCAGTAAACCACAACTTCGTCATGCTCGCCGATGATGCGCGCCAGATCGTCAGCCCCGGTGATTTCACTCAGCGGCAGCCGCAGTGGATGATACTCGGCGGGCAGATCCGCCAGATACTTTTCGTGTGGCTCACGCACATCAACCGCGATCGCAGCACCCGAGCGCACATGCTGCAACAACTGTGTGGCTGCGTCGTCAAGCACGTCGTCACGCACCTCGGCAGACCCCGCGCGCTCGCCGTCCAGCCCAGTAGCGCCAGCGGCTCCAACATCGAGGGCACAACTCGCCCCATAAAACTCGGCCAATTCTGCAACGAGCTCGCGGGCTGGATCGGCGCCCACCCGAAAGCTCGTCAACGAGGCCGGAAGCGCCTGATAACTCAGCACTCGACCAGGCTGTGAACCCAGCCCTGCAAGGTAGGCGATGGCCTCGGTTGCCATCAGCCCCGCGACCACAGAGGTCGTCACGCCAAGCACACCGGCGGTCGCGCAATCCGGGGCGCTCGCGGCATCGGGCTGGCTGGGAAACAGATCTCGCAGGCCCACGCCACGCTCATCCGCGCTGCTCGGTCCGGAATGCCACAGCGCAACTTCGCCGGCATAGCGCAACACCGAGCCCCACACCAGCGGTACCCCAAGGATCTCACAAGCGTCGGCTACCAGGTATTTTGTCGCGAATGTATCTGAACCATCAAGAACCAGATCTACGCCGTCGACAAGCTCGAGCACATTATCCACTCGCACCCGTTCTGCGCGGGCATGGATGTGGATATCGGGCTGCAGTTGGCGGGCACGATCCGCGGCGACCGTAACCTTGTGCTTGCCGACGTCGTCGACGCCGAACAGGATCTGCCGGTGGATGTTGCTGAGATCTACGGTGTCATCATCGAGCAGGGTAATGGTTCCCACGCCGGCGGCGGCAAGCTGCTGCAAGGCGGGGCACCCCAGCCCGCCAGCGCCGACGATGAGCACGTGGCTGTCATGCACACGCTCCTGCTGGACGGGCCCGAACCCCGGTAGGTTCATGTGTCGGGCGGTGCGCTGGATTTCGCGCTGCGGTAGCCGCGCCAGCGCCTCGTTTTCTGCACGCGCAGTGTCCACAGCATCGCTTCTGCGTGTTTGCCTAGCCATCGTTGCGAGTACCGCTCCTTAGTAATTCTTCGAGCTGGTCCTGCCTAGAGAACCTGCTCCGACCACGACGCCAACCCGTCGAAGCTGCTGGAAGCCTGGGCGTGCTCGCGGCGCGGAATGCGCCCGGCACCGCGGGAGAGCTGGCCGCTGATGACAGCATGGCGCATCGCCTCGGCCATCGCGACGGGGTTCTGGCAACGGTTGATTGCACTTGCAAGCAGCACACCGGAACACCCCAATTCCATGGCAAACGCAGCATCCGAGGCGGTGCCGATCCCAGCGTCGATCAGCACCGGTATCTCGGCACGTGAGCAAATCAGCTCAATATTGTGTGGGTTCAAAATCCCCAGGCCCGTGCCAATCGGTGAACCCAACGGCATGACGGCGGCCGCACCAGCATCCTCGAGTTTACGGGCGACGACCGGATCGTCCGAGGTATAAGCCAAAACGGTGAAACCTTCGTCGACAAGCAGCTCGCAGGCATCCAAGGTTTCGGTGACGTCAGGCAACAGGGTGTGCTCGTCGGCGATGACTTCCAGCTTTACCCAATTGGTGTTGAGGGCTTCGCGAGCGAGTTTTGCCGTGATCACCGCATCACGGGCGGTGCGGCACCCTGCGGTATTCGGCAATGGATCAATACCCAGGCGCTGCATTAACTCGAAAACCGACTCGCCGCCGCCAGTCGCACCCGTGGACGCAGAATAGCGGCGCATCGCTACCGTAGTGAGCTCAGTCCCGGAAGCAACTAGGGCTTTTTCCAGCATCTCCTGCGACGAGGAGCCGCCGGTGCCCATGATCAGGCGGGAGTGATACGAGCGATCAGCAATCGTGAGCATGAAAGAGCTAGCCTCCCTGGCGTGCGTTGAGGATGTCGATGCTTTCACCGTCGTGCAACGCGCGGCACCATTGCGAAGCCGGCACGACCTCGCCATCGATAGCAACGGCAATACCGGCGGTGACGTCCTTGCCGGTGATTTCTTTGACTAGCGCGGACACATCGTGCGCTGCCGTGGTGTGTTCGTCGCCGTTGACTGTCACGGTGACTGAGGTAGCGGACTCAGCATCGGCACAAGCGTTTTCGCTCATCGTGGATTCCTTTCTTCGGCTCTCGCCGTTCGTCTTCGGCTGTGGCCCGGTGGGTAGTTAACGGGCGTCGCGCAGCGGGGCGCAGGCGCTGATGTCTGCACTGAGCTCGTCTGCGGTTTTACCCGCGATCAGCTCGCGGGTAATGCGTGCAGCGAGTGCGGACAACAAAATCCCATGCCGGAAATAGCCGGTTGATACGACCAGGTTAGCATTCACCCGACCCAGATAGGGCAGGTCATTGGGGGTTCCAGGGCGGGCGCCGGTGGTGGCTTCGAGAAACTCGCATTCCTCGATGCCTGGCACGATGCGAATGGCATCACGCAGCAAGTCATAGACCGATGATGCTGGTGGTCCGGCGCGGTGATCTTCCCGGCTGGTCGCCCCGATGGTGATGCGTCCGTCGTCGCGCGGGATGATGTAGATCGGACGGTCTTCCACAAAACCACGAATCACCCGGTTACACAGCGGCTGTAGGTGTTCCGGGCAACGCAACTGGAGTACTTCGCCATAGACCGGACGTAACTGGAACGGGTGGGAAGCCTGGGAAAGCCCGGCGCTGTCGTGGTCGTTGTTGTGGTTGTCGCCGTCGTGGTTGGCTCCCTCGTGCTTGTCGACGTCTGCCGCCGCCAGCACGCCGTCGATGTCATTGGCGCCCAAACCATTAGCGAGCACCACCTGCGAAGCTGGGTAACAGCCGGTTGTGGTGTACACAGTGCCAGCAGCGATGCGCGTTGCTCGCTCACGGATGATCTCTGCACCCAAATTCTGCAGTGCATCCAGTGCCGCGCGGGCGGTTAAGCGTGGAAACACCTGGTGATCGCCGGGGATTTCCACCGCGCCCGTCACAGCCGGTGACAGTGCAGGTTCTGCCCGCCGCGCTTGGCGCACCGTGAGCTTGGAAACTTCCATCCCGTGCGTGTTCTGGTAGTCCATCAACTCTGCCAAGTGCTGCGAATCCGCACGATCTGCGGCGACGACCAGTGTGCCATCGGTGCGGTAGCCGGTATCAAGCTCTGTGTGCGCAGCCAATACCTGCATCAGTTCGGGATACCATTGCCCAGATTTTTGCATCAGCGGAAACAGCGGGTCTTGCTGGTAGACGACTTCGGCAGCCGGTGCCAACATTCCGCCGGCGTGGTGGGTTGCCCCAGAAGCCGGTGCCGGGTCGATCACGCGCACGCTATAGCCATGGTGGGCAAGTTCCACCGCGGTTGTCAGCCCGACGAGGCCGGCACCGATGATGTTGACGTCCACTGTGCGCGGGGAGGTTGGGCGCTCACTTTCCTGCGCGCCGTGCAAGTCAGCGTGACCAGCATCCACATTGTTGATGACAGCAGCGACGTAATCCGCAGGGGAAGTGGCATGCATGATTCCGCGCACGATCGCCACACCAGCTACACCGGTTTTCGCTAAAGCCTGGGCATCGTCGACGGTGACATCACCAATCGCAACCACCGGCACCTGACTCGCAGCCACGATCGGAGGATAACCGTCGAGCCCCAGTGGGCTGCGGCCAGAATCTTTCGTCGGGGTTGCCCGGAAGGGCCCGCATCCGATGTAATCTAGCTCGGCAGCGTGCGCATTGGCAGCCCGGGCAAGTTCGACGGTGCCCGTCGTTAAGCCAATGATCGCGCCGGGTCCCAGTAACGCGCGGACCTTATCGACGGCCATGTCGCCTTGCCCCACGTGCACACCGGCGATCGGGTAACCATCGGTTTTGAGCTTGCCGACGAGTTCTACGGCATCGTCAACGACTACGGCGCAGTGCGGGTTTTCCTCGTGCACGGCCACCGAGAGCGCGGCGGTGAGATCGTAGAGTGCAGCATCGCTAATGGGTTTGGAGCGCACCTGGATGATGCCAGCGCCGCCGCGGGCTGCGGCAACCGCGCGTTCGATGATCTCGTCGTGGGTGCCGTTGCCGGTGACGAAGTAGCACCGCAGGTCGAGATTGGTGCGCGCGCTGGTGCTGCGTTCGGGAAAGGGCACGGGCATGAAACCACCACTTCATTCGCTATAGCAGGGTCGCGGAATTTGAAAACTGCATAACTATTGTGCCAGACTAGAGCGGTTGATTGTTATGGATACGAACCGGTCACACCAACAGTCACCCGTACTGGGTGTTATGGTTGCCAGGCTCCTCTTTCCCGACGTATTAAGGACACTGCTATGAACAACATTCTTGACAAAGTCGATGCGGCGCAGCTGCGCGACGACATCCCAGAATTCCGTGCCGGTGACTCCCTTGACGTAGACGTCAAGGTCATCGAGGGCTCCACTCAGCGTACCCAGCTGTTCTCCGGAGTCTGCATCCGTCGCCAGGGCTCTGGTGTTCGTGAGACCTTCACCGTGCGTAAGGTCTCCTTCGGTATCGGTATCGAGCGTACTTTCCCGGTTCACTCGCCAAACATCGACTCGATCAAGGTGACTCGCCGCGGTAAGGTCCGTCGTGCGAAGCTGTACTACCTGCGCAACCTGCGCGGCAAGAAGGCTCGTATCAAAGAAAAGCGCTAATAGTTTTTCGCAGATGTTGCAATCACCCAGGCTGGTTACTGCGGCCTGGGTTTTTGTTTATGCTGTTGCAATTTGTCGTTGGTTTTTAATCGCTGTCCGTTTGCTTCTCGCCGACTGCTTGTTGTTTCCCTGCACTCTCACCTGCTTCAGAGCACACCACCCACTGCTAAGGTGTAATCCGTGACTAACGAAGAAAACCACCCCGGAAGCCACGCCGCTGATGCTGCGCGCAGCCACGGCGGCGCTGATGCAGAAGATGCCGCAGAAAAAACCTCGCGCATGCCCGCGTGGGCAGAGACGGTGCTGACCGTTTTGGTGGTCTTAGTGGTTGTTGGCTTATTCCAAAACTTCGTGGGAAGGCAATACGTGATTCCGTCGGCGTCGATGGAGCCCACGCTGCACGGGTGCCCGGAGTGCACGGACGACCGCATCTTCGTCGAAAAGCTCAGTTATTATTTTTCCGATCCGCAGCCGGGTGATGTCGTCGTATTCAAGGGCACGCCGTCGTGGGATGGCATGTATCAATCGCCGCGCTCTGATAACGCCGCGTTGGCTCGTGTCCAGGACGTCTTGTCGCTGGTGGGGTTGGCGGCACCAGATGAAAACACTCTGGTCAAGCGTGTGATTGCCACCGGTGGGCAGACTGTCTCGTGTCAGGAAGGCGACGAGGCCGTGATGGTGGATGGCAGGCCCATTGAGCAGTCGTATGTGCAAACCCCGCCGCAGTATCCGGTGGATGAAACCGCTGGCTCCCAGGCATGTGGCGGACCGTATTTCGGCCCGATCGAAGTGCCAGAAGATTCTTATTTCATGATGGGGGATAACCGCACTAATTCTGCGGACTCGCGCGCGCATATGTTCGATGATCGTCACGGAACCATCCCGGCAGAAAATATTCGTGGCAAAGCCCAGTTCATTTTCTTCCCGTTCAACCGCTTTGGCGGTATCGATGACCCGGACATCCAACAGTAGTTCGGGTTTGTGGCGATGGTGGGTAATTGGTGCCACTGCCGTCGTCACGTTTGCACTGCTGGCCGGCATTCAGGCGTTCGTGGGCAGGGTGTATGTGGTCCCGTCGAGTTCGATGGAACCGACCTTGCAGGGCTGTACGGACTGTGCGACCAAGAATGATCGGATCCTCGTCGACAAGCTTGCTTATCGTTTCGGCTCGCCGCAGCCTGGTGATGTTGCGGTTTTCGACGGCACAGAATCTTGGCAGGCGGGTTTTTCTTCTCCGCGTAGCGACAACCGTTTTGTGCGTGGGCTGCAGAACCTGGGCTCTGCGATTGGCCTGATAGCCCCGGATGCCAATAGCTTCGTCAAACGCGTTATCGCCACCGAAGGTCAGACGGTGCAGTGTCTGCCTGGCGATGCCGGGGTGCTTGTCGACGCGAAGTTGTTGGCCGAGCCCTATGTTGCTAGCGCTCCCGCTCACCATGCGGTGACTGCGCAGGGGGGTGCTGCTGCCTGCGGTGGCCAATTTTTTGGCCCGGTGACTGTGCCGGATGGCCAGGTGTGGGTGATGGGGGATAACCGCACGAATTCACTCGATTCGCGGGAGTATGTGGGAGATCCCTACCAAGGTACGGTGCCGGAGGACCACTTCATCGGCAAGGTGCGCGGTATCGTGCTTCCGCTTAATCGCTTCGGCGGGGTGGAATAACCACATGGCGCGAGTTGATCAGCAAGCGGTGCCGGCTGCAGTAAACGCGACGATGCATTTCGCCCCCGCGGGTGGTGGCGCCAGTTGGATGGAACAGCACCTCGAGCGGCATGGTTTCGCTCATATCGCAGGAGTTGATGAAGCAGGCAGGGGCGCTTGTTGCGGCCCGGTGACTATCGCCGCATGCGTGTTGCCATTAGTGCCCATTCCCGAACTGGCAGCACTGACTGATTCGAAGAAATTGAGCCCTGGTCGGCGTGAGAAGCTGTTCGATATCATCGTTGACAAGGCAGTGGACTTTACCGTCGTGCATATTGGTGCGGCGGAGATCGACGCCCGGGGTATCCAACACGCAAACCTTTCTGGGATGCGGCGCGCGCTGGCGCGGCTTGACCAACCGGTGTCGTACGTGCTCAGCGATGCGATGAAAATTCCCGGACTGACGGTCCCACATCTGCCTATCATTGGCGGAGATGCTGCTGCGCGCTGTATTTCTGCTGCGAGCGTGTTGGCTAAAGTCAGCCGTGACCGCTTGATGGTGGAGCTTGACGACGAATACCCCGGCTATGGGCTGGCCAAGCATAAAGGCTATGGCACTGCAGCACACCGCGAGGCGATCGCACAGCTGGGCGCGAGCAAGCACCACCGCCACAGTTATGCGAATGTTGCTGCTGCTCATGCGGAGTGGCAGCGACGCGTCGATACGTTCGGTAGTTAGACTGGTCTGCGAATTGTTCGCACCATATCGGACGGCCGCACCACACGGGCGGCACTGCCTGAAGGAGTAATCGCTGATGAGCGCAGAAGAACTGGACAACTACGAAGCTGAAGTTGAGCTGTCCCTGTACCGCGAATATCGCGATGTTGTCAGCCAGTTTTCCTACGTCATCGAAACGGAGCGACGGTTTTACCTGGCCAATGCCGTTGAGCTCATTCCGCACACCTCCGGTGGTGGCGATGTGTATTACGAAGTGCGCATGTCTGATGCTTGGGTCTGGGATATGTATCGCGCCGCCCGTTTTGTGCGCTACGTCCGCGTGATCACCTACAAAGACGTCAATATCGAAGAACTCGATAAACCAGACATGATCATGCCGGATTAAACAGGCGGCCTTCAGGCTGTCAACTCCGCCTCACCAGGGTTGTGGATAACTTGAGTTATCCACAAAAAATGCCGACGACTGGAAAACTCGGTTGTCGCATCGTGCTTGCCGACGAAAACTAGCGGTATCTGGAAAAGCTTCAGATTTTTCAACCGTAGTTTTTGGGGGATTTTTACATGCCAGCCTATGCACGCGAATTAGGCAAACGCGGTGAATTAATCGCACAAGATTTTTACCGCAAACACGGCTACGACATTGTGGCGAGCAATGTCTACTACCGCGGCGGAGAACTTGATTTAGTCGTTCGACCCAGTTCGGGCCCGCCAGGTGCGATTGTCTTCGTGGAAGTGAAAACGCGCAGTAGTGATGCCTTTGGCACCGCAGAGACGGTGACGGCAACAAAATTTCGCCGGATGCGTCATGCGGCTGCCCGTTGGTTGCAAGAGCGCAACTGTGCTGAGGAGCCATCGTTTATCGGCGAAATTCGCTTCGATGTTGTGGTGGTGAGCGCCGACCGGGATGCCGTGAACGGTGCCTGCGTAGAAGTCTTCGAGGGGGTCGAACACGGTGCTTGCTAAAACTCATACCGTCGCACTTTCTGGTGTTCACGCCGATATCGTGACGGTGGAAGCGAATATCGGGCCCGGTCTGCCCGGGATTCACGTCGTCGGACTGGGCGATGCCGCTGTCAACGAATCCCGCGATCGCATCCGCACCGCGGTAGCTAATACACACTTGCGCTGGCCAAAAACCAAAATTGTGGTCTCGATGTCCCCGGCAGGGTTGCCGAAATCCGGTTCGCATTTCGATTTACCCACCGCGCTGGCCGTGTTAGAGGCCGCCGACAACGCAGATAGCCGCTCGCAACGCGATCTTGATGCAACGGTTGTATTGGGCGAACTTGGCCTCGATGGCCGCGTGCGTGCAGTCGCCGGTATCGTTCCAGCATTGTTAGCGGCGCGCCGGTATAACTTCCAGACGGTGATCATCCCACCTGCGAATGCAGCCGAAGCCGCGCTCATCGATGACATGGACGTCCTTGTTGCCCCTACGCTGTCTGCTGCCTACCACTGGATGCGCGGCCGGGCCGATCTAGCTCCGGCAGCTGATTATCGCGGACAACAAGAAAGCTATGCACCACCACAGCTCGATTTTGCTGATATCGCAGGGCAACGCGAGGCAATCCGGGCCGCAGAAATCGCTGCCACCGGCGGACATCATCTGCTGATGATCGGCCCACCGGGCTCAGGCAAATCCATGATCGCAGCACGCATCCCCGGAATCATGCCGGAGCTGTCGACTACCCAGGCATTAGAAATCAGCGCAGTGCACTCTGTTCTGGGGACGGGAAGCGCACCGCGTTCAGTGATCACCCAACCGCCGTATATCGCCCCGCACCATTCCATCACCCGCGCGGGACTCCTCGGCGGTGGCTCGGGAAACCCACGCCCGGGGGCTGTCAGCCTGGCGCACCACGGGGTGTTGTTTCTCGACGAAATCTCGGAGATGCCAGCAGCCATCGTCGACAGCTTACGGACACCGCTCGAGCAGGGCGAAGTGCGGTTGGTGCGCAATCGACGAGAGATTGTATTTCCGGCTCGCTGCCAATTGGTGCTTGCGGCAAACCCCTGCCGGTGTGCCGCCGAAAATGCCGAAAAATGTCGCTGCCGAGCACACGAGCGCATGCGCTATCTGAATAACTTGTCTGGCCCAATGCGAGACCGACTGGATATCACGGTACATACGCATACGCAGACCGCCACCTTAATCGCCGAAAATGCGCGCAGCTCAGCCGAGATTGCAGAAAGCGTCGCCGAGGCCCGGCAACGCGGAGCCTATCGTTGGACGAAAGCCGGCATCGCGGAATCCACGAATGCTGCAGTGCCCACGACACTCCTGCGCCGCGAATTTGCTGCCGATCCAGCAGGCATGGCGCTGCTGCAAGCGCATCTGTCCAACGGTGATATCACCCAACGCGCCGTCGACAAGGTTCTTAAACTCGCCTGGACGTTATGCGACCTGGATGGCAGCAGCACGCCAGGCTTAGGCCATATTGCGCAAGCCATCGAAGTACGTGGCGATATGACCCGCCTGCAGCACCAGGAGGTAGCGGTATGACAGCGCACGATGAAGCGACACATGATTCGGATGGGCCGGAAAACGTGCTTGACACGAGTGCCGAACGCTACGCGTGGGCCTACCTCAACCGGGTTATCGAAGGACCATCGCAGTCTCTCTGGCAGCTGTTGCGCGCCGGGCGTGATTGCACAGAAATCGCACGGGGTATTCGACGACGTGCCAGCTGGCTGCATAACGTTTTAAAGCAGACTGAAGCACGGCACAGCTGGTGTCGCTGGGAAGAAGACCTAGAAATCGCGAGACGCTATAAAGCGCGATTGGTCACACCAGATGATGAGGAATTCCCGCGCGAGACTTTTGCCAGCGCATTTAATTTTGCCGAACTCGGTGCCTCCCGGGGCGCTAGTGGCGCCAGCAATGGGGCAGCAGGCAGCGCACCGCCACACGGGCTGTGGGTACGGGGAGGAAATCTGCGTGAACTAGTACAGCAGTCAGTCGCAATCGTGGGCACGCGCGCAATGAGTGAATACGGTCGGGCAGCCACCGAACATTTAGTACGTGGTTTAAGCCCTGCCCAGTGGACCGTGATCTCTGGCGGTGCATTAGGCATTGATACAGCAGCACATTCGGCAGCTGTTGCGGCAGGCGGATCGACGGTGGTGATATCTGCCTGTGGGATTGATTCGGCGTATCCACGCCCTAATGTGAACCTCTTCAATACCATCGCCGGGACCGGCAACGGCGCCGGAACGGGTAACGGGCATGGCGCGTTGGTGACCGAATACCCACCAGAAACCTCGCCCCAGCGACACCGGTTTCTCACTCGTAACCGCTTGGTGGCAGCGCTGACAGAAGGAACCGTGGTCGTCGAAGCGGCGTGGCGATCCGGAGCATTGAACACGTTGCACTGGGCAGAAGGATTCGGAAAAACCACAATGGCCGTGCCCGGCCCAGTTACAACAGTTGGCTCACTCGGCTGCCATCAACTTCTCAAAGACGGCCGCGCGCAATTGGTTACCAGTGCCGAGGACATACGCGAATTACTGGGAGGAATCGGCGAGGTAGACGCCACCGGACAGTATGAGCTGCAATTTGGCCCGAACCCAATTCAGCAACTATCCCGCAGCGAATTGCGGGTGTATGACTGCGTGCCGCCCCACGGGTATCGTGCAAAAGAAGCCGAAGATATCGCAACAGATGCCGGCATGCCCCTCGGCCTGACCGTGCACCTACTGCTGGATTTACACAAAGCCGGACTTCTCGCGCGCGAAGGTGGCGCATTCACTCGCACACCGAATCACGACTAAGCGCCCGAGCATTATGGCTAAGCATCAGAGCATCATCACTCACCGCCAGAGCCGTGCGAGAGCGGTACGAGCCTATACTTAACTGATATGGACAGCCGCCCGCACACGAACCAGCTGCTTGCAGCCGTCGACGACTTCGCCGATTACCAGCACTATGTGCAAGGGCGCTCGGCAGCCACCGTGCGCAGCTATCGCAGCGACCTGAACGATCTCGCACGCGAGATCACAACCTTTGCGGATTTTCGTCTCCCCGCATTGCGCGCCTGGCTTGCCCAAGCCGTACGCGACGGCAAATCCCGGGCAACACTAGCGCGCCGGGCCTCGGCTGCCAGAGCCTTTTCGACGTGGGCACAACGGCAAGGCCACCTCGAGGCTGACATCGCCGCCCGCCTGCAAAGTCCTCGTGTCAGTAATACGTTGCCGACGGTGCTGGCCGTTGATGAAGCAGCGACGGTGGTTAGTTCAGGCTCGAATAGCGACGAGACTGAGCAACACAGCAACGAGACTGAGCAGCACAGCGCGGGGAATAATCCAGAAGGCTTGCGCGATACCGCCATTCTGGAGCTGCTGTATGCCTCCGGGATGCGCGTTGCTGAGCTGGTATCACTCGATGTGGATGAGGTTGATACGGCTCGCGGCACCTGCAAAGTTACGGGTAAAGGCAATAAACAACGTGTGGTGCCGTTTGGTGATACCGCAGCACGGGCGCTAGCCGCGTGGATCAACGGCGGAAGGCCTCAGGTTGCCGCACGAGCCAGCAAAAACGCGGGCGGGGCGAACCTCGGGAGTGACCGCGCCCTATTTCTTGGCAACCGTGGCAAAAGAATTGACCAGCGCCAGGTACGACGGATCGTCGAACGCGCGGGCATGGAGCACGGTATTGCAGGTCTTAGCCCGCACGGCTTGCGACACTCAGCGGCCACCCATTTGTTGGAAGGTGGGGCAGATCTGCGCGTCGTGCAAGAGATCTTAGGACATGCGTCTTTGCAAACGACGCAACGCTATACGCACGTCACGGCAGAACGCCTGAAGCAGGTGCATCGTCAGGCGCACCCGCGGGCATAATTCTGCAGGTCTTCTGCCGCCCGTCTGCAGCCCATAGCGTGAGATCCCACTGCGTGAGCAAGATTGCTAGCCATCCCAGGGCTTGAGCCGGATGAATACCTCGCCGAGCAGATCTAGGGGATTGATATAGGATTTCGGCCCCACGCGCGCACCCCAGTGCAACCCGGGATCACCATCGGTGGGTGGAGCCAGTGTTCCAATCGAGTCACCAGCAGCGACAGAATCGCCAGCACGGACGTGGGCGAAGACAGGTTGATAGGTGGTGCGGATGCCGTCGTCATGCTCAATCGAGACGGTGGGTGTGCCCGCAACCGAGCCGGCAAAATGCACCGTGCCATCGCCTGCTGCTGCCACCTGCGCACCGACTGGGATATCTAAATCGACGCCTCGGTGGCCCGGCAGCCAGTCTTTCTCCGGGGGATCAAATCCGCGTAAGACTGGAGACGGGCTAGCGCTTCGGGTGCCGGGGTCAACGTAATTGCCGGAATATGCCTCGGCTGTGGTGTGAACGCCCGCGGTGCGCAGACTTTCGGGATCAGCGCTTGCTGAACTCGCATTTGTCGGCGTAACGACCAAAGTAAGCACGCATGTGATGACGAGGAGAACCAAGCGTGCAGGACGGACACATGGACGACGCTGACTGGCGTAAGTGTAAGCGGTGCACATCCGACAGCCAGGTGCCTGAGCGTAATTGAACGAGGGGCTGAATTCCGAGGGGACTTTCGAGTCGTTTAGCGGAAGGTATCTCAAGCGTTTTCCAGGTGCTGCCATACAACATAGTGTGTGTCGTGTGAGCGACGAGCGCAGCGTACACCTGCTGTGGTTGTGGATAACTGTGATGCATGATTATTCAAGTGACATAACCGCGCTGAGCTGTGGAGAAATCGCCAAAAGGATTGGTGTTTCGGCGAGAATTAGCCTATGATTCCGGCTAGCAGTGTGTGTTATGCGCACTGACTACGCGCGATGAAGTTTTCGCTTGTCTCATAACAGAAACGAAGACAGTGAAAAACCACGCCGACGTGGTCTTTGTAGGCCCAGAGTGATGCGAACTCTGCAGCCCACGAAGTGTTGGCGGCGGACTTCATTGCTAGGGCAGGGGATAAAAACCCTTGCATTGTCCAGGAAAACCAAAAAACTATCTACCGAAAAGGAAGCTAACCATGGCAGTTGTAACCATGCGCGAGCTCCTCGACGCGGGTGTCCACTTCGGTCACCAGACGCGTCGCTGGAACCCAAAGATGCGTCGTCACATCTTCACCGATCGTAACGGCATCTACATCATCGACTTGCAGCAGACGCTGACCTTCATCGATGAGGCATACGAATTCGTTAAAGAAACCGTCGCTCATGGCGGCACCATCCTGTTCGTCGGCACCAAGAAGCAGGCGCAGGAAGCTGTCGAAGAAGAAGCCAAGCGCGTCGGCATGCCATACGTCAACCACCGTTGGCTCGGCGGTATGCTCACCAACTTCCAGACCGTCACCAAGCGTCTGGCCCGCATGAAAGAACTGCAGGCCATGGATGCTGCTGAAGATGGCTACAAGGGCCGCACCAAGAAGGAAGTCCTGACCCTGACCCGCGAGCGCGTCAAGCTCGAGCGCGTGTTGGGTGGCATCTCTGAGATGACCAAGACTCCTTCCGCTCTGTGGATTGTTGACACCAACAAAGAACACATCGCGGTTGCTGAGGCACACAAGCTCAACATCCCAATCGTCGCCATTCTGGACACCAACTGTGATCCGGACGATGTAGACTTCCCAATTCCAGGAAACGACGACGCCATCGGTGCTACCAAGCTGCTGTCCCGCGTCATCGGCCACGCTGTAGAAGAAGGCAAGAAAGCACGCGAAGAGCGTAAGCTGGCGGCTGCCAAGGAATCCGCTGGCGATTCCGCCGACAAGGAACAGCGCGATGCCGCAGAAGCTGCAGCTGCTGCTGATCCAGCATCGGCTGAAGGCGCTTCGTCTGAGCAAGCCTAATCACTAGGCTGGCGCAAGACACCGAAACGCACGTCTTTTGACGTGTCACCGTTTTCACATCGTTCCTATACAAGGAGGATCGCCCACACTATGGCGAACTACACCGCTGCAGACGTAAAGAAGCTCCGTGACATGACCGGTTCCGGCATGATGGACTGCAAAAAAGCGTTGGCAGAAAACGACGGCGACTTCGACAAGGCCGTGGAAACCCTGCGTATTCAGGGTGCCAAGGACGTCGGCAAGCGCGCAGACCGCGACGCTTCCGAGGGCCTGATCGCTGTTTCTGGAAACACCATGATCGAGGTCAACTGCGAAACTGACTTCGTTGCCAAGAACCAGGACTTCATCGACTTCGCGAACAAGATCGCTGAAGCAGCTGGAGCTGCAAAGGCAGACTCGCAGGAAGAACTGTTGGCTGTTGAGGTTGACGGCTCCACCGCTGGCGACCTGATCCAAGAACAGTCCGCAAAGATCGGCGAGAAGCTGGAACTCAAGCGTGCCGCTACTGTGGACAGCGACAAGGTTGCTATCTACCTGCACAAGCGTTCCGGCGACTTGCCACCATCAGTTGGCGTTATGGTTTCCTACGAGTCCGACGCTGACAACGCTGATAACGTTGCTCGCGCCGCTGCTATGCAGGTGGCCGCTCTCAAGGCGAAGTACCTGTCCCGCGAAGACGTTCCTGCTGAGATCGTCGAGAAGGAAAAGGGCATCGCCGAGCAGATCACCCGCGAAGAAGGCAAGCCAGAAAAGGCAATCCCGAAGATTGTCGAAGGCCGCCTGAACGGCTTCTACAAGGATGTTGTTCTGCTGGAACAGCCGTCCCTGGAAGACAACAAGAAGACTGTTGCGCAGGTAACCGAAGAAGCTGGCGTCAAGCTCACCGGCTTCCGTCGTTTCGAGGTCGGCCAGGCCTAAGCCTTACCGTCTCAGTCTGTATAGACAGCTTTTCGTGCAACCCTCGCCAGTTCTGGCGAGGGTTTTGCCGTATCTGCACGGCCCCTAGGATTCGCCACCCTAGAATCTGCCAAGTCGGTTTTTCCGCGACGAACCAAGCTTGCTACGGGATGCGCACACCAAACCGGCGAGAGCACGGTTTAACAATTCGCGTGCTGGCTAGTTGCTAGTGTAGAAAACGGAGAAGGTAGCATAAGAAACAATGTCTGCACAGCCAAGGAGAGAATCACGGTGACTGACGCCGCAAGTGCACAAAGAACCAGCTATAAACGCGTTATGTTGAAACTCGGCGGCGAAATGTTCGGCGGCGGTACCGTCGGCATTGACCCTGACGTTGTCGAAAACGTTGCCCGCCAAATCGCGGAAGTAGCAAAAACCGGTGCGGAAATCGCAGTGGTGATCGGTGGCGGAAACTTCTTCCGCGGCGCCGAACTATCTCAGCGTGGTATGGATCGCGCGCGCTCCGACTACATGGGAATGCTCGGTACAGTGATGAACTCACTGGCGTTGCAGGACTTCCTCAAACAACTTGGCGTCGATTGTAGGGTGCAAACCTCGATCAACATGGCACAGATTGCTGAGCCTTATTTGCCGCTGCGTGCCGACAGGCACCTCGAAAAAGGCCGCGTCGTGATCTTTGGCGCCGGCATGGGCATGCCATATTTCTCTACGGACACGACTGCAGCACAGCGCGCTCTCGAAATCGGGGCAGAAGTGCTGTTTTTGGCGAAGGGCGTCGATGGCGTTTACTCCGACGACCCGCGCTACAACCCGGACGCTGAACTCTACACAGAGATCACTCCACGTGAAGTCATCGAAAAAGGCCTCAAAGTAGCGGATGCCACTGCCTTCAGCTTGTGCATGGACAATGACATGCCAATTTTGGTGTTTAATCTGCTCACTGAAGGCAATATTGCGCGTGCTGTTGCTGGGGAACGCATCGGCACCCTGGTAACCTCACGAGAAAGCTAAGAACCACTCCACGGCACTGGGTGTACTGCGTGAAAGACAGTTCCGCGAACTCACTTTGGCGCAATGCACCTCGGTTCGCCTAGAAAAACACTCTGCCCAATTAGATACAGGAAAAATTAGGTACAGGAAATACTCATGATTGACGATATTTTGCTAGAAGCAGAAGAGCGCATGGCCGCTTCTGTAGAACACACCCGCGAAGACCTCACCACCATCCGCACCGGACGTGCGAACCCATCCATGTTCAACGGTCTGGTTGCCGAGTACTACGGTGCACCAACCCCAATTACGCAGATGGCGACTGTCTCGGTGCCAGAGCCACGCATGTTGCTGATCAAGCCTTATGAGCAGTCGATGATCGGCGAAATCGAAAACGCTATTCGTAACTCCGATTTGGGCGTCAACCCCACCAACGACGGCCAGGTGTTGCGCGTGACCATTCCGCAGCTGACCGAAGAGCGTCGTAAAGACATGGTGAAGCTGGCACGTTCAAAGGGTGAAGACGGCAAGATCGCTATCCGCAACGTGCGTCGTAAAGCCATGGAACAGTTGAAAAAACTGCAGAAAGATGGCGAGAGCGGCGAAGACGAGGTCAAGGCAGCAGAAGCTGAGATGGAGAAAGTTACTGCGAAATACGTCGAATCCATCGATGATGTTGTAGGAAACAAAGAAAACGAATTGATGGAAGTTTAAGCTGCTGCGTAATTGTGCGCTGCTCACTACCCAAAACCCACCAATAACGACATGCCTGACGGAGTGGTATGAAGGAATCTCTATCGAACTGGTCCTTACGCGGCCACCTTCCGTACCCCAAAAATGATGCCGGGCGTGATCTCAGTATGGCAATCATCGTGAGCTTGGTGCTGGGCGCTCTGGTTATCGGCGCCTTATTCATCGGTCCGTTGGCGTGGTACCCGCTGGTTTCAGTTGGCGTCGCCGTGGCGATGTGGGAAGTGCTTTCCAGGCTGCGGGAAAACAATTACAGCCTGCCGTTTGTTTCCATGATTGTCATGGGGCAGGCCATGATCTGGTTGTCGTGGCCGTTTGATGTCACCGGGTTGATGGCAGCATTCGTTGCTTCCGTACTGGTGTTGATGTTCGGTCGCCTGTTCCATAATGGGCGGCATTCTGCGCCGCAGAATTACTTGCGGGATATGTCCGTCGGCGTATTCGTGCTGCTGTGGATCCCGCTGTTCGCCTCTTTTGCTGCGATGCTCTCGCAAGTCTCCACGCCGTGGGCGTCGGGGAGTGCCGCGATCGCGACGTTTATGCTGTGCGTCGTTGCTTCCGATGTTGGTGGATATGCCGCAGGGGTGATGTTTGGTACGCACCCGATGGCGCCAGCCGTGAGCCCCAAGAAATCCTGGGAAGGTTTCGGCGGGTCTGTCTTATTCGGCACTATTACTGGTGCGCTGACCGTGCATTTTGTGTTGCACGATGATTGGCGCATCGGCATTATCTTGGGCTTGGGCTTGGTGGTGTGCGCCAGCCTGGGAGACCTTGTCGAATCACAATTCAAGCGTGAATTCGGCATCAAAGACATGTCTGCAATCCTTCCGGGACACGGCGGACTCATGGATCGCATCGATGGCATGTTGCCCGCGGCTATGGTGACCTGGTTGGTCATTAACGTGTTGGTGTAATCCACGTCTAGTTGATTTGTCCATACCCGTCGAACAAGGCAGTATGGTCGTCATGCCACAACCAGTAAAACTCGACTTTTCCTCCCCCAAGCGGGGTCTTCCGCCAAAACACTTCGCGGATTTGAGTGAAGAACAACGCATCGCCGCGTTGGCCGAACTGGGGCTGCCAAAATTTCGCGCCAATCAGATCGCGCGGCATTATTACGAACGCTACGAAGCCGATCCGACCACGATGACGGATCTTCCTGCTGCCGCACGCGAGAAAGTTGCTGAAGCGCTATTCCCGCAGTTGATGACACACCTGTACTCCAAGGAAACTGACGACGGGCACACCTCCAAGTCGCTGTGGCGTCTGCACGATGGGACGCTGTTGGAATCCGTCGTCATGCGCTATCCCAACCGCGCGACATTGTGCATTTCCTCGCAGGCAGGCTGTGGCATGAACTGTCCGTTCTGTGCCACAGGTCAAGGCGGGTTGGATCGCAATCTCTCCGTCGCAGAAATGACTGAGCAAGTGCGACACGCAGCGAAAACGCTTGCCGACGAAGGCTCGCGGTTGTCGAATATCGTGTTTATGGGCATGGGGGAGCCGCTGGCCAACTACAAGCGCGTCAAAGATACCGTCGCCCAGATCATTGCACCTGGTCCACAAGGATTCGGAATCTCTGCTCGTAACGTGACGGTCTCGACGGTGGGCTTGGCGCCTGCCATTCGCAAGCTCGCCGATGCGCAGATGAACGTCACCCTTGCGGTATCTCTGCACACTCCTGACGACGAATTCCGCGATACTCTCGTTCCAGTGAATAACCGCTGGTCTGTGGAAGAAGTACTGGATGCTGCAAAGTACTACGTAGAAAAGACTTCGCGTCGTGTCTCGATCGAATATGCCTTGATCCGCGATAAGAATGATCAAGACTGGCGTGCGGACTTACTCGGCGAGAAGCTGTGGAATGCTTTGGGTACCAAGGTGCACGTGAACTTGATTCCCCTGAACCCGACCCCGGGCTCGGAGTGGGATGCTTCGCCGAAGGACCGGCAGGCTGAGTTCGTGCGCCGAGTTTCTCAGTGGGTGCCGTGCACCGTGCGCGACACAAAGGGCCAAGAAATCGCTGCGGCGTGTGGTCAGCTTGCAGCCGAGGAAGAAGCCGACCGAAAGATGGAAGCCCGCGCCTAGGCTGCGCGGATGCGCAGGGCCACGCGGCCCTGTACGGAGTCTGTGCGTGCGGAAAATTGGCTTTCCGCGTGAACACACTCTGGCAAATACAAAACTAGCCACCCCGAAACCGGGGTGGCTAAAAGTTTGTCGCGACCAACATGCCGGCCACGTGGGGCGGACCTTAACCTTCGATGGCCTCGTCGCGCTTGCCTGCGCGCAACTGTGCGACACGAGCAGGATCGATATTCAGCGAACGCAGCTGGGAATCGGTCAGATCAGCGTAGACGCCAGTCAAGGTAGCCTGCTGATAAGCCCACTCTGGCTCGTGGTGGTTTTCGCCCTTGTTGCGGCCGGTGATTGTGCGTACCTGCGACAACTTTGGCTCAAAAAGATGAATGAGCAGGCCAACCGCGATCAAGATCGCGAAGGTGAACAAGTAAATCGTTTCGACGTGGCCTTCGTGGTTACCAAAGTTCAGCCCCAGCAGCCACAGAACTGAAATCCAGCCGGACACCTGGATGGTGGTGCGCTTAACGGCACTATAACCCCAGGCAGCCGAGGGAACATCGTTGGTAGATACACCGTTATGTATCTGCGGTGCGGGTTCATGGGAAGCCACGGCGGATACTCCTTCACATCAACATCAGTAAAAACATGCACTCGGCCGGACCACATATGTGGGCTAACGCAGTGGGCTAGCACCCGAGCGCATTACATAGCTGCTTTTATTCTCGCATACCGACGCCGATAAAGCGATTACAGGTTCCGTGTTTACAGGCACTTAGTTTTTAGGCTGCAACGTTTTTAGGCTGCAACAAGCTAGCGGGCGGGGATCTCGTAGCAAGCCCGTAGCAAGCCCGTAGCAAGCCCGTAGCATTCTCGAATTACGTTGTATTCACTCAGGCGATAAAGTATTGAGGGTGAATCGTGAGCATGAAACCCAGCAGCATTCCCAGCAACCAGCACAGGCAAGCGAGCAGGGAATCGACGCAACAAGTGCCCGGCCCGCCGCAGCGGAACCGTCGTACTGCGCGGATGAGCCACGCTCGGTCGTCGTCATTGGCTCGACCGGATCGATTGGTACCCAAGCTCTCGAAGTCATCGCTGATAACCCGGATAAATTCCGTCTGGTTGGCCTTGCCGCCGGCGGAACGCGAGCAGAGGTATTCATCGACCAAGCCCGACACTTCGGCATCGCAGCAGGCAACCTCGCCATCGCTGACCATGAGGCTGCCGCAACTATCTCGCGCGCTCTCGGCTTCACCATTCCTAGTGGGCCAGATGCTGCCGCAGATCTGTGCAAAAATGCCGCCGCCGACGTCATTCTCAACGCAATGGATGGTTCCCGTGGTCTTCCCGTCACCTTAGCGGCGTTGGCCGCAGGATCCACGCTTGCTTTAGCGAACAAAGAATCCCTGGTGGCCGGCGGGCGCTGGGTGCTCGATCAGGCAGGTACCAACCAGATCGTGCCCGTTGATTCTGAACATTCAGCCATGGCCCAAGCGCTGCGCTCTGGACGTCGCAGTGAATTGTCTCGCCTGGTGCTGACAGCCTCGGGTGGGCCATTTCGCGGCTGGAGCCGCGAAGACATGTGGGAGGTGACCCCGCAACAGGCCGCTGCCCACCCCACCTGGTCGATGGGGCAGATGAATACGCTGAACTCAGCAACGTTGGTCAATAAAGGCCTCGAACTCATTGAAGCGAGCTACCTTTTTGACTTCCCTGCTAGCCATATCGACGTCGTGGTGCACCCGCAATCCATTGTGCACTCCGCAGCCACGTTTTGTGATGGATCCACCCTTGCACAAGCATCTCCACCGTCGATGAAGTTGCCGATCGCACACGCATTGGCTTGGCCGAATCGGGTTGCCCATGCCCAGCCGCCGCTGAATTGGCAAGATGCGCAGACCTGGGAGTTCCAGCCCGTCGACAATCAAGCCTTCCCGGCGCTTGAGCTGGCGCGCAGCGCACTAGAAACAGAGGGAATGCCCGCAGTATTCAATGCGGCGAATGAAGAGGCCGCCGCGGCATTTTTGCAACAACAGATTTGCTTTCCGCAGATCGTTGATGTCATCGGTGTAGTCATGGAAACACTTGCCGCGCAATCCGGCCCGCTCGCAAGCAGTCTTGCCGACGTCTATGAGCTGGAAACCACAGCCCGACGCATCGCCGGTGAGCAGATTTCGCAGTTGAGATAAAGGTTTCGCAATGGCATTTATTCTGGGTATTTTCCTGTTTGCACTGGGCATTGCTGCCACGATCGCCTTGCATGAAGCCGGGCATATGATCTCGGCGCGGGCGTTTGGTATGCGCGTGCGACGGTTTTACGTCGGCTTCGGTCCCTCGGTGTTCTCGTTTACAAAGGGGCACACGCGCTATGGCGTGGCGGCGCTGCCACTCGGTGGGTTTTGTGATATCGCAGGTATGACAGCGATGGATGAGCTGACCGAGGACGAAAAACCGCACGCGATGTATTCCAAGCCTGCGTGGCAGCGCATCGTGGTCCTGGCAGCTGGCCCGTTCGTCAACATCGTGTTGGGTCTGTTCATCCTTTTCCTGGTGGCGGCCAGTGCCGGGCTGCCGGACCCGCATGCCGACGTTCGTGCCACCGTGGGGGAGGTCACCTGTTCGGCGGACCAGAAAGCACCTACCCAGCCCGGTGCACCCGCTGAATTGGAAGACTGCACCGGTGACGGCGCAGGTGGACGGGCAGGCGTGCAAACCGGGGACATTATCACTGCGCTGAACGGCGAAGAGTTAGAAAGCTTCGTGCAGTTGCGTGATGAGGTGCAGGCTCGTCCCGGCGAAACCGTCACCTTGGACGTAGAACGTGGCGACCGTGAGTTACAGCTGGAGGTAGAGCTGGATTCTGTGGTGCGTTACGACGCCTCTGGCAACTCGCAGACCGTCGGATCGGTGGGCTTGGCGAGTGCGCCGCTGGACATTCATCGTGAATACAGCGTGGTGGGGGCAATTCCTGCAAGCCTGGATTATTCCTGGTTCATGCTGAAGGCCACAGTACAAGGCATCATCGCTTTCCCCGGCAAGATCCCCGATGTTGCTGCCTCGATTTTCGGCGGGGAACGTGATCAAGACGGTCCAATCAGTGTCGTCGGAGCTTCGCGTGCGGGTGGTGAACTGGTCGAGCGTGAACTCTGGCCCATGTTCTGGATGATGCTGGCAACGCTGAATTTCTTCCTCGCATTGTTTAACATGATCCCGCTGCCGCCTTTCGACGGTGGACACATCGCGGTGGTGCTGTGGGAAAAAATCCGCAATGGCTTCCGCCGCCTGCGTGGACAGGAACCGGGCGGACCGGCGAACTACGAGAAACTGCTGCCGTTGACCTACGGCATGGCGGCGCTGCTATTGACCGTCGGTGTGATTGTCATTATCGCCGACCTGGTCAACCCAATCGTGCTGTTTTAGCAGTGTGTAGCACTGATGCAGCAGTGTTAAACTGTTGCCAGCACGTTCGCAATAAGCAAGGAGAGTAAATGCCAACTCCGATTGGACTCGGAATGCCGGAAGGTCCGCCGCCAACCTTGGCTCCGCGGCGTAAGACGCGTCAGTTGATGGTCGGCGATGTGGGAGTCGGGTCGGACTATCCGGTTTCCGTGCAGTCGATGACGACAACGAAAACCCACGATATCAATGGCACGCTGCAGCAGATTGCACAATTGACGGCTACAGGCTGCGATATCGTGCGTGTTGCATGCCCCAAGCCAATTGATGCTGAGGCACTTCCGGCGATCGCGAAAAAATCGCCGATTCCCGTTATTGCGGATATTCACTTCCAGCCGAAATACATTTTTCAGGCCATCGATGCTGGGTGCGCAGCGGTGCGCGTGAACCCCGGCAATATTAAAGAGTTCGATGGTCGTGTGAAAGAAGTCGCCCAGGCAGCTGGCGATGCGGGCATTCCCATCCGCATCGGCGTCAACGGCGGCTCGTTGGATAAACGGCTATTGGAAAAATATGGCAAAGCAACCCCCGAAGCGCTCGTGGAGTCGGCGATATGGGAGGCTTCGCTGTTCGAAGAGCACGGTTTCGGTGATATCGCGATTTCTGTCAAACACTCTGACCCAGTGCTGATGGTCGAAGCCTACCGCCAGCTCGCAGCGAAAACGGACTACCCGCTGCACCTTGGCGTGACTGAGGCTGGTCCGTTGATGATGGGCACTATCAAGTCTTCAGTGGCCTTCGGGGCGCTGCTTTCGCAAGGTATCGGCGATACCATTCGCGTTTCGTTGTCGGCTGACCCAGTCGAAGAGATCAAAGTCGGCGAGCAGATTCTGCAGGCGATGAACCTGAAAGAGCGCAAGCTGGAAATCGTTTCCTGCCCATCGTGTGGCCGCGCACAGGTCGATGTGTACAAATTGGCCGAAGAAGTCACCGAAGGCCTCGATGGTTTGGAGTTCCCACTGCGCGTTGCCGTGATGGGATGCGTCGTCAATGGCCCAGGCGAGGCCCGCGATGCCGACCTTGGTGTTGCCTCCGGTAACGGCAAGGGACAGATTTTTGTGAAGGGGCAGGTTGTCAAGACCGTTCCAGAATCGCAAATCGTTGAAACCCTGATTGAACAAGCCAATATCATTGCTGAAGAACAAGGTTTGGAAGCCCAAGAAGGCGCCAAAGCTGATGTGCGCGTCACTTCCTAATAACAGCGCTGTTGCGTGTTAGTCTTTTCGCTATGAAAAAGACGGTTGCGCTGCTTATTACCGCTGTGATCAGCGGTGGGACACTGGCAGCGTGTACCCCCAAACCAGCCTCTGCCGACCCGGTCGCCCAAGAGTTTTTGGATGCGATAACTCACCGGGACGCAGAGGCTCTATCTGACATTGTCGATAATCCGCAGCTGGCCAACGAGGCTATCGACAATACTTTTTCCGGCTTGCAGGCCGAGGCAGTTACGGCGACGCTTAACGACGTGGATGTCAATGACTCCATCGCCACCGCCCGTTATTCACTGCACTGGGATCTACCTCGTGACCGCGAGCTGGTCTACGACACCGAAATGACGCTCACTAAGGCCTCTGACGAGTGGACGGTTCGCTACAAACCGACGGTGATCCACCCGCGCTTGGGCGCGAATCAACACCTGGAACTGCGTGCAGTAGAAGCCGCCCGCGCTAGCGTGGTTTCGTCTGATGGGGTCGAGCTTTTGTCACCAGGTATTTCGCACCGCTTGCTGGTTGATACTGCGCAATTGGACGATACGCGCGTTGCTGCCGCACGTATCGCGAGCGCAGTAAATAAAGCCGCAGAACGTGATTCTGGGATTGCCACCCTCGATGCCAGTGAGCTCGCGGACTTCTTGGAAGCGGTTGATGGCATCTATTCAGTTGGTGTCTATTCCATGGATGAAGGCCCCGCCATCGAAGCTGACCTCGCTGGAGTACCCGGGGTGCGTTTGAACGATGAACCTGCGATGGTTCCGGTGGAAAAAGACTTCGCCCCAGACATCATGTCGCGGGTAACACGCATTGTCGGTGACGACCTCGTCGGTGCTAACGGCTGGAAAGTTAGTGTGGTTAACCCGCAGGGGGCTGCACTTTCTAATGTCTCGGTCCACGATGCGGATCCAGCCCCGGCGTTGAAAGTCTCCATCGACTACAACGTTCAACGCGCCGCACAAGACGCGGTGGCCTTGCGAGAAGATAAACAGACCATGTTGGTGGCCATGCGCCCGTCGACAGGCGAGATTCTTGCTGTCGCCCAAACCCGTGCGGCTGATAAAGATGGTGATATCGCGCTGAATGGTCACTATCCACCAGGCTCGGTTTTCAAGATCATCACCGCTGCAGCAGGTTTAGAAAAACAGGATCTGCACCCATCGACGTCTGTGGGCTGTCCAGGGGTGATGAATATCCAGGGGCGCACCGTGATCAATTACAACCAGTTCGCCTTAGGCACGGTGCCATTGCAGCGGGCGTTTGCTGCCTCGTGTAACACCACGTTTGCGGAAATGTCGACGAATCTCGCACCGGGGGAGCTCGAGGATATCGGCAAGCAATTTGGTTTGGGGATCGACTATGACATTCCCGGCCTTGTCACGGTCACTGGTGAAATTCCGGAGGGTGAGACGGCCTTCGAGCGTACGGAAGCAGGCTACGGCCAGGGCCTCGATTTGGCCAGCCCATTCGGTTTTGCGTTGGTCTCGTCGACCGTGGCTGCTGGATATCGCCCGGTACCGACGCTCATTGCCGGTCACGAGACCACGCCGAGCGAGGATGTCCCCGGTCCTGCACCAGAGACCATCGAAGGGTTACGTGAGATGATGCGTGCGGTCGTTATCTCGGGCACTGCCGCAGGTATGCAAGCCGGTGGCACCATTCATGGCAAGACTGGTGAAGCAGAATACTCCGGGGGTTCGCATGCTTGGTTTACCGGATTCCGCGACGACGATATTGCCTTCGCGACGCTCATCGTCGATGGTGGCGGATCGACGACGGCGGTAAATGTCTCCGACCGGTTTTTCCAGCGTCTCGACGAGTTGCGTGCTGGTACGGGTGAGTCCGAATAGCTCCAGCGATGTGAATCAATTGTGCTGTGTGAATCACAGTATTATGTGATTCACGTTATGCTTGATCCATGCCGGAAAGTGGACAAGTAGATAGATCAGCGACAGCCAGCGGCGCAGCATCCGCATCGACCGCGACCGCCGTCGACAATGCGCCAGTGTTGGATAAAACCTTCAAACCCTCCTGGGTCTTTGCTATGGCACTGGGCTCAGCGATCGGTTGGGGAGCGTTCATCCTGCCTTTCGATTGGATGACCGACGGTGGTTTGGCAGGAACCCTATTGGGCTTTCTCATTGGCGGATTCGCGATTCTGGTCGTCGCATTTAGCTATGGTTTCGTCGTGCGTGCTCTGCCAGTCACGGGCGGTGGTGTGGCTTTCGCCTTGGCGTCGTTGGGCCGCATTCACGCGTTTATCGCCGGCTGGGCACTGACGCTGGGGTATGCCGGAATCGTCGCGCTGAACGCTTCGGCGATCACATTGGTGTTCCGGGTGACGTTGCCCGACCTTTTTATGCGCATCAAACTTTATGAAGTCGCTGGTTGGGATATCTATCTGCCGGAAGTGCTTATCGCTTCGTTGTTCATCGTCGTATTCGGCTATCTGAATTTCCGTGGCGCCTCAATTTCTGGCCGTTTTCAGTTTTATGCAGTCGTCCTGATCATCGTCAGCGTGGCCATCATTTTCGTGTCCATGCTGGTCTATTACTTCAACAACGATGTGACGATGGCACCGAGCTTTCCGACGGATACCTCGCCGTTAGCTGCAATTGCGGTGATCGTGGCGTTTGCTCCGTGGGCATATGTCGGATTCGATAGCGTGCCGCAACTGGCGGGGGAGTTCAATTTCTCGCCACGCAAGGCATTGGGGCTGTTGATCTGGGGTGTATCCATCGCGACGCTGATCTACATGACGATGATGATTGCCACCTCGATCGCCGTCGCCGACGGGCATTCCAACTACGAAGATGATGCCTGGCCGCCGGCTGCTGCGATCGCCGACGTTATGGGCCCAGTCGGCTTGTTGCTCATGGTGATTGCAGTGAGTGCTGGTGTTCTTACCGGATTGAATGGTTTCTATACGGCGACCTCACGCGTGTTGTTCACGATGGGCAAAGCCCGGATGCTGCCGGGGAAAGTCGCGCATATTCACGAAAAGCACAACACTCCCGTGATCGCGATCATCGTCACGGCACTGCTGTGTTTGATCAGCCCATGGTTCGGCCGTGCCGCGCTGAACTGGGTCGTGGATATGACCAGCGTGGGCATCACCATCGCGTATTTCTATGCCTGCTACTGCGCCTACAAGATCGCCCGGGATGGCCAGTTGACGGCGGTTAATCTCGAGGTCGGGCGCAATGCCACCCAAAAGTGGATTAGCTTGGCGGGCTGCATCTTGTCACTGGGATTCATGGCGCTGCTGCTGGTGCCCGGATCACCTGGAATTCTCAGCACGGAGTCGTTCTATGCGCTGTTCGTATGGCTGATTCTGGGATTGGGATTTTTCTGGATGCGTTCGAAGGTATATCTCTCGCAAGACGAAGATGAACTGAAGAAAGTTGTACTGCAGTAGCCCGCACGTACAGTTTCCGGGGCTTTTCGCAGGCCAGACATGGCGCCAGCCTACCTGCTGATTTGCTGTGATCTCGTTCGGTGTCGGGAGACCGGGTAAACCTCCGCCAGGTTAGGCTATTACCATAGGAGCCATGACAACACGCGGAAAGCTTAGCCCAGGAAAACCAACTCCCATCCGCACCGTTCCGGATCACATCGAACGGCCAGAATACGTGTGGAAGGACACCGTTCAAGAAAACATCGGTGAGCCGTTCATTCAAAAACCAGAAACGATCGAGGCGATGCGTGAATCCTGCGAGATCGCAGCTAACGCGCTAGAAGTGGCAGGACGCGCTGTCGCCCCAGGTGTTACCACCGACGAACTCGATCGCATCGCGCATGAGTACATGTGCGACCATGGCGCTTATCCATCGCCGCTGGGCTATATGAATTTCCCGAAATCCTGCTGTACGTCGTTGAACGAGATCGTCTGTCACGGAATTCCGGATACTACCGTGATCAAAGAAGGTGACATCGTCAATATTGACGTCACCGCGTACAAAAATGGTGTCCATGGTGACACTAACCGGACATTCTTTGCTGGTGAGGTATCGGAAGAACACCGCCTGCTCGTCGAGCGCACTGAAGAGGCGATGCTGCGCGCAATAAAGGTTGCCAAGCCAGGCCGTGAAGTTAACGTTATCGGCCGGGTGATTGAATCCTATGCCAATCGTTTCGGCTACAACGTCGTGCGTGATTTCACCGGCCACGGTGTCGGCCCCACGTTCCACAACGGTCTGGTCATCTTGCACTACGACTCCAACCACTACCGTGACGTGCTGGAACCGGGCATGACCTTGACTATCGAGCCGATGATCAACCTTGGCTCACTGGATTATGACGTCTGGGATGACGACTGGACCATTCAGAACTCTGATGGAAAGTTCACCGCCCAGTTCGAGCACACCATCGTCATCACCGACGAAGGCAACGAAATTCTGACCAAGCCAACTATTTAACAGCAGGCGAAGTTCAACTAGCCGACTAGGTAATAGTCGGCTAGCCACCAATCGGCTATGCAATAATTGGCGAGCCCTGCCGTTCGGCCTAAAACTCCAGGCCGAGCAGGGCGTTTTCGGTCAACTCGGGCAGTGCTGGGTGAATCCAGTACTGCTGGGTGGCCACCTCGCGTACGTCCTGGTCAAAGGCCATGACCTGAATCATCTGTTGGATCAGCGTCGAGGCCTGCTCGCCGTAGTAGTGCGCGCCCAACAGTCGCCCATTTTTGCGATCAGCTATGAGTTTGCAGATACCCTGCGAGTCATTCATCGCCCAGCCATAGGCAACATCACCATAATTTTGCACCTTGACGGTGATATCAAACCCCGCATCGCGGGCTTCATCCTCGGTCAAGCCGACGGTTGCGATCTGTGGATGTGTGAAAATTGCTGACGGCACATGCTCATGTGGCATCGCGCGGAGATCTTCTGGGTGCAGCAAATTGTGCTGAATCGCACGGGTTTCTGCGTTGGCGACGTGCTTGAGCATGTACGGCGAAGAAACGTCTCCGAGTGCCCAGACGCCGTCGGCGGTGGTGCGGCCAAAATCATCGACTTTGACGCGGCCGTCGTTACGCATCTCAATTCCTGCGGCTTCCAGGTTCATCTGATCGCCGTTCGGGATGCGCCCAGTGGCAACCAACAAGATCTCGGCCTCCTGCGTGCTGCCGTCGTCGTAGGTCACGCGCACACCCGCAGCGGTATCTTCTACTTTGGCGACGTTGATACCGAAACGCACGTCGACAGCTTCGACCATAGCCTGGTTAAACCGTGATTTGATGTCTGCATCCAGATGCTTGAGCAACTCCTGTCCGCGCACCGCGACGGTCACCTCAGTACCCAAGCCGTGGAAAACGTGGGCGAATTCCATCGCGATGAATCCCGCACCGACGATGATCATTGATTCTGGCTGTTTGTCCAGACGCATGATGTCTTCGTTGGTGTAGTAACGCGCGCCAGATTCTGCAATGGGGGCTGGGATCATCGGGCGCGAACCAGTAGCGATGACGACTTCGTCACCGGTGACAGTACAATCCTCACCGTTTTCACCAGCACCAACGACAGTCAATGTTTTCGGGCCAACGAACTTAGCGTGTCCGGCATAAACATCGATATTCGGGCACTCGTCACCGCGTCGGTAATTCTCGCCACCTTCGGCGATAAGATCGATGCGGTTAGCAAAAACCCGTTCCACGATGGAATTCCAATCCACCTTGGTCACTTCACCGTGCACGCCCAAATGTTGCGAGCTGCGGGCCGCAAGCGCGATGTCGGCAGCGTAGACGAACATTTTCGTCGGAATGCAACCCACATTCAGACACGTGCCACCGAACTTGCCTTTTTCGATAATCGCGATGGATTTATTCTCAAAGCTCTCATTCGGAATGGAGTTTGCAGAACCAGTGCCGATGATCACCAAGTCATAATGTTTCGCCGCTGTTTGCTCGGAGGCTTGCGATGCAGCGCTGGTTTGTGATGCAGCGTCGTTGGAGTTGGAGTTGGAGTTGGAGTTGGAGTTGGAAGTCGTCGTAGTCATGAGTGGGTGCTTACTCCGTTTCTTGTAGTCCTACGTGTTTGTTTAACCAGGTGCAGGTGGTTTCTAAGGCGTTGTGCCGTACAGCCGATCGCGATAAGAAGACATCATGCATGGCGCCGTCCAACGGAGCCAGAGAGACGTTGGCAGCCAGATTTGGTGCCCATTTCCACATGTGATCGACGATCAAGATGATGTCTGCCTGGTGTGCTTTATCCATGACCGAAGTCCCGACCGCCGATTGCGTCGACGACAAAGTCAACACCGGAACGCCTGCGTTTATTTCATCACGATGAATACTTTGCTGTGCGGCGATGATCGCCCGAATCCAGCCCATGTGCTTCTTAAAGCTTCCTAGCGGCTTGAACCGCAGGTCGATATCCCACTCACCGTCGTAGTCTTTGTGCAGCGAGCGACCATATATATCCATCACGCCGCCGGGGAAGGGGATGCCGGGCAGGAACTTGCCGATGCTTGCCAGAACCGGACGTGCGATCTTTGCGACACTGTCCGGCACAGGCAGTTCTAGCCAGGGGCTGTTGAGCACCAGCGCAGCGCAGTGTTGGTGCAGCTCTGGCTTCGTCCGGCGCAGGTAATCCAACCAGATCGGAGCAATGAGTCCGCCGGTTGAATGCGCAAGTGGCGTGAGGCGCTTGGTGGGTGCTTGATCGTGGGTGGCGGAAATCAGCTCTGCGGCGGCGTCGAGTTCTTCGAAGTATTCGGAGATATCCAGACAGTGGTGGGCGGTTTGCCCTTCGCGCAGCGAACGGCCGCATTTGCGGAGATCGAGGGCGTAAAACGCATAACCGTGCTCGTGAAAGTACTTGGCGACGTGGTCGTGGAAGAAATAATCGGTGAGGCCATGAATCCATAAGATTGCTGGGCGCTGGGCCCAGTCGTGGCACGGTGCCTGTGGAGCAGAGCATGGCGTAGTTGCAGACGCTTCGCTTCGTGTGGACGCTTCGCCTGTTGCAGATGCGGTGCCTGACATTGTGCCCGTGTTGCCGGTATAGCGCACCAGCGTGGCATAAGCAGTTGTGTCCTCGGTTGATTCGGTGCCAAAATCAAAGGTGAGCTGCTCGAATGGCGCTCCCAGTAGGCTGTCGGTGACCCAAGAATTATGCATGGTAATAGTCTAGGCACATTGCTCTGGTGGCGTAGCGGCCGGGGACCATTAGCCAATTGAAGCGCTTGCGTCTCCGGATGGGGGATAAACATGCCACAGTTATTCGCCTATTAGCTCACACGGGGCGTATGGTAAATGACGAGTAAATTTTCACTGTGGGTAATGTGAAGCGCTCATAACTCCGGCGGGGATCGGCACGCGCAGTGGAAGTGGTGCAATCGAATACGAAGAGGTAGTCAGGTGTCCAAAAACCCAAACCCGAAACCCACCGATGATGTAGACATCGTTCTTATTGGCGGCGGCATCATGAGCGCCACGCTTGGTGCGATGCTCCGCGAATTGGAACCCAGCTGGTCGCAAATGGTTGTCGAGCGCTTGGATGCTCCGGCCATGGAATCCTCGTCGCCGTGGAACAACGCGGGTACGGGTCACTCCGCGCTGTGCGAGCTGAACTATACCCCGGAAAAGAATGGCACCATTGACCTGTCCAAGGCTGTTGGTGTCAACGAGAAATTCCAAATTTCGCGGCAGTTCTGGTCTCACCAGCTCAACAACGGCATTTTGTCGGATCCGAAGCAGTTTATTAACAAGGTTCCGCACGTTTCCTTTGGTAAAGGTACCGACCAGGTTGGTTATATCGAGCGTCGCTTTGAAGCACTGCGCGATAACCACATGTTCCCAGACATGAAATTCACCGACGACCGCGATGAGTTCGCGGAAAAACTCCCGGTGATGGCCAGCGGACGTAACGACAATGAAAAAGTTGCGATCTCGTGGACTGACAAAGGAACCGACATCAACTTCGGTGCCTTGACCAAGCAGTTCTTCACCGCAGCAAAAGCTGCCGGCACAGAGATGCGTTACGGACACGAGGTGAAAAACCTCACCAAAGACGGAAACAAATGGAAAGTAACCGTCAAGAATCTGCACACCGGTGACACCAGCGTCGTCAAGGCCAATTTCGTATTCGTTGGTGCCGGTGGTTACGCGCTGGACTTGCTGCGCAAGGCTGGCTTGTCTGAGGTCCACGGTTTTGCTGGTTT
Source organism: Corynebacterium drakensteinense (assembly GCF_041224285.1). Lineage (NCBI taxonomy): Bacteria > Bacillati > Actinomycetota > Actinomycetes > Mycobacteriales > Corynebacteriaceae > Corynebacterium > Corynebacterium drakensteinense. The sequence goes on along the minus strand of NZ_JAXOFP010000002.1, from coordinate 179,444 downwards.
CCCGGTCTCTGGTTTGTGGCTGCGTTCGACAAATCAAGACTTGATCGACCGCCACAGCGCCAAGGTTTATGGCCAGGCGATGACCAAGAATGCCCCTCCAATGTCAGTTCCGCACCTGGACACCCGTGTGATCGACGGCAAGAAGGGCTTGATGTTTGGCCCTTACGGTGGCTGGTCGCCGAAGTTTTTGAAGAAGGGTTCGTACCTGGATCTATTCAAATCGATCCGGCCGGACAACATTCCTTCCTACCTGGGCGTTGCGGTACAGGAGTTCAACCTGACCAAGTACCTGGTTACTGAGGTTTTGCAGGACTTTGACAAGCGCATGGAAAACTTGCGCAACTATGTCCCAGATGCGAAAAACGAAGACTGGGAGATCGTTACCGCAGGCCAGCGTGTGCAGGTTATTAAGCCAGCCGCACCACCGCGCTTCGGTTCCCTGGAATTCGGTACCGCGTTGATCAACAACACCGAAGGCTCCATCGCTGGTCTGCTGGGGGCATCACCTGGTGCATCCATCGCCCCTGCCGCCATGCTGGAACTGCTGGAACGCTGCTTCGGTGAGAAGATGATTGAATGGGCCGACAAGATCTACGAAATGATCCCGTCTTATGGCACTAAGTTGTTCAAGGACGAGAAGATGTACCACGAGCTGTGGGAGTTCACCCAGAAGACGCTGAAGCTGGAAGACTAAAGTAGCTACGGCTAGTTAACGTGCGTTAAATGCCAAAAGTGCTCCCCATTAGCTGTACCGAAAAATGGTTTCCGGCTAGTGGGGAGCATTTTCGAATTCTGGAAAACCTAGACTGCGCCGTCAGTTATGTCTCATATACGCGCCGTCATTGACCGGAAATAAACCGTCGGCCAGATTATGTTCCACAAAACGTCTGATAGGATTCGCTGAATTCTAGCGGCGCGGGTTTCCGGTATTTCTCCGGATGTTTTTCATTAAATGGGTCGGCGACAACATCGAGAAGCTCGTGGAATGGTTCCATGTCACCGTCTGTGGCCGCCCGCAGCGCTTTTTCCAGCACGTGATTGCGCGGGACCACAACCGGGTGCAGCCGAGCTAGTGCAGCGGCATCTGGTCCGCGTTGGCACCAGCGAGTAATCCACTCGTGCGCATCTGCAGAACCTCCAAGGTGGCGGGCGAGTCGATCGATACCGTCATCGGTGCGTTCCGCGCCGCGCAGAGTGCGCGCCGCGGCCACGAGGCTGCGCTGCACCGACGTTAAATCCGGCCGCGCTCTGTCTACGAGCGCGTAGAATTCGTCGGCAAGCACAGTATCGTCCACCCCGATTGCGCGGCAGCGTTCAACAGCCTGGGCAGAAAGCCAACGCTGCTGGAAGCCATTCATGGTCTCCTGCGCAAATTCCACGGCTACATCGGGATTATCGTCGAACGCAGGCAGCATGGCTTCTGCGAGCCGGGCAAAATTCCAGCCAATGATCTGCGGCTGGTTGCGGTAGCGATAACGACCACCATGATCGATCGAGGAAAACACTGCCTGCTCGTCGTATTCATCCATAAACGCACACGGACCATAGTCGATGGTCTCGCCAGACAGCGTGGTGTTATCGGTGTTCATCACCCCGTGGATAAAACCCAGACGCATCCACTGTGCCACGGTCGCCAGTTGCGCATCCAGGGCGCTAGTAAACACGCCGCGGGCATCGTCAGCAGCAGGGTAGTGGCGCTGGCGGGTGTAGTCAGCCAATCGGGATGCAAGCGTATTGCCACCGGTCAGCTGTGCGTATTGAAAACTGCCGACACGAATGTGTGAATCGGCCACGCGCACCAAAAGTGCTGCCGGTACCACGCGCTCGCGGGCAATCTTGCGGCCGGTACTTATGACCGCGAGTGCTCGTGTCGTTGGAACGCCCAGAGCATGCATGGCCTCAGAAACGAGGTATTCGCGAAGCATCGGCCCGAGTGCACCCCAACCATCACCGCCACGGGAGAATGTGGTCGGTCCGGAACCCTTCAGGTGGATGTCGCGCAGTTTGCCGGAAGAATCTGTGATCTCGCCTAACAGCAACGCGCGGCCGTCGCCGAGACGCGGTGAGAGCTGGCCAAACTGGTGGCCCGCATACCCCATCGCGACAGGCCGGGCACCGTCCGGCAGGTTTGTCCCACACAGAAAACTCACGCCTGCCGAGCTGCGTAACCACTCTGGGTCGAGGCCGAGTTGCCGTGCTAACGGTTCGTTCAGGCACAGCAGCTGCGGGTTCGGGGTTTTGGCGGCTTGCCAGTCGAGGCAGAGCTCGGGCAGGTGATCAGCGAAATCGTGGTGCAGTTCGGGCAGGCGAGAGGCGTGCACTAGTTACTTGACTCCCAATTGCTTGGCGATACGTCCGGCAACGGCGAGGTCCAACCACGGCATACCGGTGGTTTTGAACACGATCGGTGATTCGCGGTCGAGTTGTTTATCGCCAGTGATGATGTCACGCAGCGTAACAGCGTGGGACAGGTCTGCGCCTTCTTTCAACGCGCGAGCTGCATCGCCGCCGTACTTCAAGGTGACGTCGCCGCCTTCCAGAATGATTTGGGCTTTTTCCATGAAGTTGGTGCTCAGCTCGCGGTCATTCGGGTTTCCGGCACCGAGTGCCACGACCAAGGCATCGCTACGTACTTCGTCGATGTCCAGGTAAGCCTCGTGCGCAGAGGTGGAGCACACCACGACTTCGGCCTCTTTGGTGGCCTGCTTGGCCTTGTCAGAGCCGATTTGCACCCAGTTTTCCAGGTCACCGGGATTGGTGCGGGAGATGAAGGTGTAGCTCGGATTGCGGTCACCGAAGTTATCGTCGATCGCTTCTTTGTGCGCGCGGGCCTGCACACCGGAACCGAACACGGCGACTTTGAGGTCTTCATCGCGGGATTCGATGAAGTCTTTGAACGCCGCCATTGTCACCGCCGGGGTGCGCAAGTTGGTCAGCTCGGCACCGTCGATCGAGAACAGCGGACCGTAGGTGGTGTTAGAAAACAGCACGTAGGTGCCTTGCACCGTTTCCCGTCCGCGGGTGGGGTTGATGTGGGCGACGGTGATCAGCTTCGCGCCGAAGTAATCGGGGTTAATCGCTGGTAGCAGCAGGAATTTTGCGTTGTCTTCCTTGTCGACGACCGCGCGGGTTTTATCAAAATCATCTGCGGGATCGAAACCGTCCAGAATGGTTTGCCGTAAGGCATCGGCCGCGTTTTTGGGGCTCATGAGCTCGCGCAATTTCGCAGCGTCGATGTGGAAGAACTCTTGGGTCATGAACGAATCTCCTTGCTAGATGGACACGATTTACCCTGCACTGGCTGTCACCAAAAACAGAGACAGCGAAAGTGTAGCAGGGATCACGTTGTTTAATTCTAGCGAGAAAACTGCGCGCAGGTGGAATGTCGTTGAACAAACCGTGGAGTTTAAGAAACCACCAGGGTGAGTTCGCGGCATTTTTGCTTGTCGACGGGGCCCTCGACCGTCATTCCTGCTGCACGCGCGATAGCAGCGACTTCTTCGGCTGTCTCTGGACGCGCGCCTTGGGCAGCGGCCAGGGATAACTCGCGAGCGAGTTCTCCTTTGTAATGTTTGTTGAAGTGCGAGACCACCTTGCGCGTACCGTCGTCGTGGATAGTTTCCACACGCACGGTCACCGCGGGTACGCGCCCTAACTGTTGGTACGTTCCAGACCGCAGATCGACGATCAGTTCGTTGGTTTCTTTGAGCGCCTGAGTGATGGCAGATCCCCACCGTTTTTTCATTGTCGGGGCACTGGTTGCAGCATTTGTCGCATGCGCTGCATCGCGCGCATTGGCCTCGGTGCCGGCGCCAGCATCACCTCGTACGGGAAGCTTCGTGCCGCCGGAAAGTCGGTAGTACGGGATAGGATCTCGTGCACCAACGACGCCGAACAGTGCAGAACCAACCGCTAGTGAATCCAATGCGGCAGCGGGCAAATTATGTGCATCGAGGGCGTCGTAAAGAACCCCGGTATAGCGGAAAATCGCGGGCATCGTGGCAGCAGTAGCTAGGTCTTGATTGGCCTCGAGCTCTGGGCGTAATTTTTCGGAGACCCCGAGCACGGCGAAGGCGTGTTCTATCGGTAACGCGGCCAAGTCGCGAGCGATCTCGCGGCGCACCTCGTGCAAATGGGGAAATGACAATTCGCTAAGACTGTCCCAGTTTAACGGGGCACCATCGCCGCCGAAGGCCTTAGTTTCGGAAGGGGGAAGAACGATCAGCATGCCCCCATACTAAGCAGTATGAACAGAATGTAAGCTAGTCCCATGATCACACGTATGTCCACACTGTTTTTGCGCACGTTGCGCGAAGACCCTGCAGATGCCGAGGTTATTTCCCACAAGCTGCTTGTGCGTGCCGGCTATATTCGGCGCGTTGCACCAGGAATTTATACCTGGCTGCCACTGGGGCTGAAAGCATTACGCAGGCTGGAAGGTATCGTGCGTGAAGAAATGGATGCGATTGGGGGGCAAGAGCTGCTGTTTCCCGCGCTGCTACCGCGTGAGCCCTATGAGGCCACCGACCGCTGGCAGGAGTACGGGGACAACCTGTTCCGCCTGAAAGATCGGAAAAATGCCGACTTGTTGCTGGGGCCAACCCACGAAGAGATGTTTGCCACTGCGGTGAAAGACATGTTCGGGTCGTACAAGGACTTTCCGGTCACTTTGTACCAGATTCAGACGAAATACCGCGATGAAGAACGCCCACGCGCGGGCATTTTGCGTGGCCGGGAATTCTTGATGAAGGATTCTTATTCTTTCGACCTCACCGATGATGGCCTCGAAGCGGCTTACCAGCGTCATCGTGATGCCTATCGTCGCATTTTCGATCGAGTCGGGATTGACTATGCCATCTGTCAGGCCACCTCGGGTGCGATGGGAGGTTCGGCATCCGAAGAATTCCTGGCGATTTCCCCGAACGGCGAAGATACCTTCGTTAGTGCCGGTGATTACACCGCCAACGTGGAAGCCGTGACCACCAAACCGGGTGAGGAAACCGACCCGAACCAACGCCCCGACGCCGAAGAATTTGAGACGCCGCAGGCAGCTACCATCGACGCTTTGGTGCAGTGGGCGCAAAGCGAAGGGGTAGAAATCGACGGCCATGCTGTCAGCGCTGCCGATACCTTGAAAACTCTCCTGGTACGCATCCAGCAACCTGCCGCGGACAAACCCGAGCTGGTTGGCGTGCTCATCCCCGGCGACCGTGACGTGGATATGAAGCGCCTGGAAGCTGCACTGGAACCAGCTACGGTGTCGTTGGCCGAACCCAAAGATTTCGCAGAGCATGACTTGGTGCGCGGTTACGTGGGGCCTCGCGGGCTGGCAGAAGCCGGGATTCGCACTCTCGCGGATCCACGCGTGGTACGCGGAACCACCTGGATCGCCGGCGCCGATAAGAAAAACCACCACGTTGTCGGCCTGGTTGCTGGACGTGATTTTGCAGTCACCGAAACCATCGAAGCTGCCGAGGTCAAAGACGGCGATATCGCGCCGAACGGCGAGGTCCTTAGCATCCAGCGTGGCATCGAGCTCGGGCATATTTTCCAGCTGGGCAGGAAATACACCGAAGCGTTTAACGTCAACATTCTCGACGAAAATGGCAAGCAGGTCGTGCCGACGATGGGGTCATACGGTATCGGTGTTTCCCGCATGCTGGCGGTACTGGCCGAGCAAAATCATGACGATAAAGGTTTGTGCTGGCCAACTTCCGCTGCTCCGTACCAGGTGCACGTTGCAGTCGCAGCCAAGGGCGAAGAAGCGCAGCAAGCCGGTGACCGCCTAGCTAGCAGCCTGTCGGATCACGGCATCGATGTGCTTTACGACGACCGCGCTAAAGTAAGCCCGGGCGTGCGCTTTAAGGACGCAGAACTGCTGGGCATGCCGTTGATCGCGGTGGTCGGTCGTGCTTATGCGGATGGCAAAATGGAATTGCGCATTCGCGGCGGTGAAACCGTGGAGGTAGCGGAAGAAGAAATCGTCGCCAAGATTATTCAACTGCTTGGCAACGACCGGCCGGTGCAGCCGACTGTCTAAATCTCGATGCTGCCGCGAATGATGCGTGCTACCTTGCCGCCGACCCAAATTTCGGAATCGATGTTTATATCAATTTCACCGTTGAAACCGATGCGGGATCCTTGTTTTGCCCGGTAGCGTTTCGGTACGGCATTCTTTGCGTGCAGGAATTGTGCGATAGCAGCATTGGCTGATCCCGTTACCGGGTCCTCATGGGAGCCTTGCACCGCGCGTACCTCGAGGATCACTTCGCCTTCTGCAGCATGACCTGCATCAGCGACGAATTCTTCATCGGTGGCACCCACGAGTGGTTCTACGTTTTTGTGGGTGACTGCCTCTTCGAACCCGAAAATCGCCATGTTCACGTGGCCGTGGGTGCGGGCTTTGATGCGACGCACAGCGTCAGCATTTTTCAGTTGGATCAGCGCCCAGCCGGGACCATTATCGCCCCAGGCATGATCGATGATGTCGTAATGCGAAATGCCAAGGGCACGCACGATCGTGCCGATGGTGTTATCGTCCAACGGCCCGGTGCGCTGCAATTCTGGAGCGGCGAAATATAGTTTGCCGTCGTCTTCCTTCACAGTGACAGTGCCTGCTTGGCATTGCTGAATAAATTCTGTTTTTCCAGCAGTTTTTTGGCCGCCATCCTGATCGGCTTGGTCGCTTTTATCTTGGTTGCTTTTATCTTGGTTGCTTTTATCTTGGTTGCTTTTATCTTTGCGAGCTGTTTGTTCGTGAAATTCACGCCACGCAAAAGCAGCACCCAACGTGGGGTGCCCGGCAAAACTAAGCTCGCGGTCTGGGGTAAAAATGCGGACCTTGTAATCGGCGGTCGTGCCCTCGTCTGGGGCGCACAAAAATGCAGTTTCGGAAAGCCCAGTCCACCGGGCAATATTTTGCATCTGCTCATCACTGAGCTCATCGGCGTCGTTGATTACCGCCAACGGGTTTCCGGTAAAAGACCCGGTGCTGAAGACATCGAGCTGAAGAAAGTCATGGGTAGTCATGCCGCCAGTCTAACCAACAACGGGGTTAGCCACGGCGGCAAATAACACGGCTAGCTTTCGCCACCCAGCGTCTTTGGCATCCAGTGCCTGGTGTTTCCACTGCTGCGAAGTCTGCTGCAGCGCATTGTCGACGAACGCAACAGCGTTGTCATCATCGAGTTCTTCCAGATGATCGGGTGCCAGCTCGCCGGCGTGATACGCAAGCGCACGCTGCGGCATGTCGATGCCAAGTTCTCGCAAGGTGGCCAGGCGTGCATCCGAATTTGCGGCTGCATCGTCGGTGGAAACAGCCGCATCGCCATCGAGGAACGCGCGCGCAGCCTCCAAACCATAACCCAATCGGTATTCCCAATCCGCCATCTCTGACCAAGAATCTGGCGCAGTGGAATCCTCGGCCAGCAGCTCATCTCGCACCGCGGTGATGGCGTGCTCGTGGTCCGGAATCTGCAGGGCCAGCATGACTGCTTGTTCAATCAAAAGTGCGCGCGACTGCTCCGGGGCCTGCGGTACCGAATCCAGTAGCTGATCTAATGACTGTTCCGCGGAATCGGCGATCTCATGGTTGCCGTCGTATCCGCTGCGTTCTGTTCGATCAACCTCACAAGTCTCCGGTGCTGTTCCGTCTGGATAGTGCCCGCACACCCGCGCGATTTCGTCGAAAAGCACACCAGCTTGCTGGGCACGCAGTTCGGACAGGGCCGGGTTGGTTTCGGCAAACGCTGCGGCCTCATCTTCTGCGCTAAACGCCAACTCAACGAGTGCTGTTTCTGGCTCAGGCCCGAAAAACTGGGTAATACCCGAAAGGGAGTTGTCCAGGGAGAACTCGCAACCAGTGAGCATGAGACTGGTCGCGGCCAGGCTCGCAGTGATGCCGGCGCGCCTGCGGCCACCACGCGCCGCAACACTTCGAGGACGGGTGCCTGTTGCGGCTGTTGCGGGCCTGCGGGATGACAGTCGGGCGAAAACTCGCATGGGGTTCACAGCGAATAGGATACCGTCGACGGTTAGGCTGGTGTGCATGGCATTCCCGTCAACGACTCAATTGCAGCAAGCACTCGCTCCGATCGCACAAGCGGCCCAACTAGATATTGAACACATCAAAGTTACGCGCGCCGGTAAGAAATCACAGGTAGGCATCTACCTCGATGGTGACCAGCGCCCTGATTCTGATCTGCTAGAAAGCCTCGCACAACACATTGGTGAAGAGCTAGACGCGCGCGAAGACGCCGGAGAGATGAGCTTTGGCCCGGGCTATACCCTGGAAGTTTCTACCCCGGGCTTGGACATGCCATTGACCCAGCCGCGCCACTGGCGGCGTAATCGTCACCGTTTGGTGGCTATCCAACAGCAGGGCCAAGGTCAGGGAACCCCGGAAGTGTGGCGCATCGGAGCGCTTGCCGACGATGACTCTGCGGTAATTCTGGTGCCGACGAAACAATCGGGAGTGGGGCCTGCGGGTTCTGGTGCTAAGAAATCCGGGGGAAAGGCGAGCGCGAATAAACGACGCGATCCGGTTGCCTTAGAATTGGCGTCTTCGGTGTATGCGGTGGTAGAAATTGAATTCTCGCAGCCGCCGCGTGCTGAACTCGCGCTTACAGAACAGCCCTTTGCATCAGTGGAGATAGCAGAGACCTTGGCGCCAGCCACGCGTGCCGACGAGAAAAGCACTGACAGTACGGATACGACGAGCACAGACTAGGACGACCACAAGTGAATATCGATCTCAACGCACTTCGCAGTATTGAAACCGAAAAAGGCATTCCTTTTGAGGAACTGCTGGAAACGATTGCCCGTGCACTGCTGGGGGCCTACCGTGAGCACCGCGGTTTGGAAGAGGATTTGTCGGGTGCAGGTAAAGCGAACCGCGCGCGAGCAGCAGCCACTGGCGAAGCTGGCCCGACTGACCGCGCACGCATTGATATCGATACCGACACCGGCACAGCAACGGTGATCGTGCAAGAATTCGATTCCGCTGGGGAATTGGAATCAGAATATGATGACACCCCGATCAACTTTGCACGTATCGGTGCTCCGGCCGTGCGCAACGCCATCGTGCACAAACTGCGTGAGGCAGAAGCAGGGCGCACATTCGAGACTTATTCCGAAACTGAAGGACGCGTGGTCTCTGGAATCGTGCAGGCCGATGCACGGGCGAATGCGCGCGGTATCGTCGTCGTCGAGTTGGGAACCGAAATTGAAGCGCAAGACGGTATTTTATTGCCAGCCGAGCAGGTTCCGGGCGAAAAATTGCAGCACGGCGACCGCGTGAAAGCCTACGTCGTTGGCGTTAACCGGCAGAACACCAACGTGCAGGTCAACCTCTCGCGCACTCACCCGGAACTGGTGCGTGGCCTATTCGAGCTTGAGGTACCCGAGGTTGCTGATGGCAGCGTGGAGATCCTCTCGATTGCCCGCGAGGCTGGACACCGTACCAAGATTGCCGTGCGCGCGAACGCGAAAGGTCTCAACCCGAAAGGTGCGTGCATCGGGCCCCGGGGGGAGCGTGTCAACAACGTCATGCATGCACTAGGTGGCGAGAAGATTGACATCATCGGCTATTCGGACAATCCTGCCGTGTTCGTCGGCAATGCGCTGGCGCCGTCGAAAGTGGTGAAATCAGAAGTCCTCGACGAACACGAGCAAAAAGCCCGCGTCGTGGTGCCGGACTACCAGCTCTCGCTTGCCATCGGTAAAGAAGGGCAAAATGCCCGTTTGGCGGCGCGACTAACAGGCTGGAAGATCGATATCCATTCGGATACCGAAAAGCTCGAACCACTCGAGCAGGTGCGCAAACGTGTGCAGGCAGAAGCAGCCGATGCAGGTGAGCAGGCCGACGAGGCTGCGGAATAAACTGACGAATACTAGGGCCGTGCCATTCGGCAAGTTTTGCCAAGTTCACCTTTCGCCAGTTTTCTATTAGACTGGACTATTGCGTGCAGAACGATTGCAGGCGAGCAAGGACAACGTCACTGAAGGGATGCGATGGCACGAGGTGTGAACCCGGTTCGGACCTGCATTGCAACCCGTGAACGTCGCCAAGATGCTCACCTGCTTCGCCTGGTGATTGACCCCAATGATCACCACCGAGTAATCGCGGATCCGCACCGTAGCCTGCCCGGCCGCGGAGCGTGGATCACGCCGAACCTGTCTGCACTCGATCAGGCGCTGCAGCGCCGCGCTTTCGCGCGTGCGTTCAAAACGTCCAGGAAACTGGATGCTGGTCATGTACGTAGGTACCTGGAAGCCCGCGCCGCTTCACCGACTAGAGAATGTAAGGAAGACCGACACTGATGAGCACTCAACCATGAAGTTGCATCAGCGATGAAAGTCACTAGCAATCACTAGAGGTCACAAGGGTTACTTGGGCCTCTAGTAAACAACAGAGGAGTCAAGTGCCCGGAAAACTACGCGTGCACGAGCTGGCAAAACAGCTCGGCATTACCAGTAAGGAACTACTTGCGACGCTGAAAGAAAAAGGCGAATTCGTCAAAACAGCGTCGTCGACAATTGAGCCACCAGTAGTGAAAAAGATGCGTGCGCACTACGAGCAAGACGCGTCTAACGATGCCAACGCGGGCGGAGCTGCTAATACAGCAGCCGCAGCAAAAACTGGTGCCCAAAAATCTTCAGCGCCAGCAAAACCTGGTGCGCAAGCGCAAGCATCTGCTGGCGCGCCGAAGCCAGGAGCCGCACCGCGCGGACAAGCGAAACCAGGACAGCCGAAACCCGGCACACCGAAGCCTGGGCAAGAACGTGTTGCCAAGCCTGGCAATAACCAAGCAGCTGCAGCTCAGCGTGGGCAGTCTGCGCAATCTAGCCGCGGTCCAGCTGGTGCCGGAGCAGAAAAGAGCCGGGGAGAGCGCCCAAGCACAAGCGCGCCGAAACCGGCAGCAGCAAAGCCAAGCGCGGCAAAACCTGGACAGCCAAAACCAGGGCAACCGAAGCCAGGACAAGCAAAACCTGGGCAAGCAAAATCTGGTGCTCCGAAACCTGCTGCACCGTCGCCAGGCAACGCAATGCCACGCCCAATGCCGAAACCCGGCGGACGCCCAAAGATGGCCAACAACCCGTTTTCCTCTGGTGCAGGAGACGACCGTGCGAAGCCAGCGCCACGTCCCGGCGGTTCCAAGGGACCAAAACCAGGGCAGCCAAAACAAGGCCAAGGCAAGCCGTCTCGCGATGGCGGCTCGAAACCACGCGATAACCGTTCGGGTTCTACAAACGAACGCAGCGGTGGCAGCCGTCGTCCAACCCCAGCGATGATGCCTGCGAGCCCGACGCCTGCAGCGATGCCGAACAAGCAAGCTGGCAGCGGACGTGGACGCGGCAAATCCAGCGGCCCGGGCGCTCCAGGTCGTGGAGGACCTCCAGGCGGTTTCCGCGGTGGTCGCGGCGGACGTCGTGGCGGTACCGCAGGTGCTTTCGGACGCCCAGGTGGGCCACCACGTCGTGGTAAGAAGTCCAAACGGCAGAAGAAAGCTGAGTACGAGGAGCTGCACGCACCAAACGTTGTCGGTGGCGTGCGCTTGCCAGACGGCAAGGGCAAGACCATTCGCCTCCGTCGTGGTGCTTCGGTTTCTGATTTCGCAGACAAGATCAATGCTGATCCAGCCGCATTGGTACAGGCGCTGTTCAACATGGGCGAAATGGTCACTGCGACCGCGACCGTGTCCGAAGAGACCTTGCAGTTGCTGGCAGCCGAGATCAACTACGAACTCGAAGTCGTCTCGCCAGAAGACGAAGACCGCGAGCTGCTCGAATCGTTCGACCTGCAGTTTGGTGAGGATGAAGGCGATGAGGACGACCTCGCGAAGCGCCCTCCAGTCATCACCGTGATGGGTCACGTTGACCACGGTAAGACTCGCCTGCTGGACACTATTCGTAAGACCAACGAAGGTGAAGGCGAAGCCGGCGGAATTACCCAGGGCATCGGCGCATACCAGACTGAGGTTATTGCAGAAGGCCAGCCACGTACGCTGACCTTCCTGGATACCCCAGGTCACGAAGCCTTCACGCAGATGCGTGCTCGTGGTGCTAAAGCTACCGACCTCGCCATCCTCGTTGTCGCCGCTGATGACGGCGTGATGCCACAGACCGTCGAGGCGATTAACCACGCGAAAGCAGCCGATATCCCGGTCGTTGTAGCGGTGAACAAGATCGATAAGCCAGAAGCGCAACCGGATAAGATCCGTGGTCAGCTGACTGAGTACGGGTTGATTCCAGAAGAGTACGGCGGCGACACCATGTTCATCGATATCTCTGCGCGCCAGGGAACCAACATCGATGATTTGCTGGAAGCAGTCGTGTTGACTGCCGACGCGTCGCTGGAGCTGACAGCCAACCCAGAAATGAACGCGCAAGGATTGGCCATCGAGGCTAACCTGGACCGTGGTCGTGGACCGGTGGCTACCGTCATCGTTCAACGTGGTACCTTGCACGTCGGCGACTCGATCGTCGTCGGCGATGCGCATGGTCGTGTGCGCCGCATGGTCGACGAATTCGGTAATGACGTTGATGAGGCTGGCCCATCGCGCCCAGTTCAGGTGCAGGGTCTCAACGGTGTGCCTGGTGCTGGTGACTCATTGCTGGTTGTCGAAGATGACCGCGTTGCCCGCCAGATTGCTGCGCAGCGTGATGCCCGCCGTCGTTCTGCGCTGCAGGCGAAGACGAAGAAGCGCGTTTCCCTGGAAGATCTGGACAAGGTGTTGCAGGAGACCAGCACGCTCAACCTGATCCTGAAGGGCGACAATGCCGGTTCCGTCGAAGCGCTGGAAGATGCCTTGCTGCAGATCGAGATCGACGACGAGGTCGAGCTGAACATCATCGACCGTGGCGTCGGTGCAGTCACACAGACCAACGTTTCGCTGGCTGCTGCCTCGGATGCCGTTATCGTGGCCTTCAACGTCCGCGCGGAAGGCAAAGCTACCGAAGCTGCCAACCAAGAAGGCGTTGACGTGCGCTACTACACGGTCATCTACCGTGCGATCGAAGAGATCGAGCAAGCTCTCAAGGGCATGCTCAAGCCGATCTACGAAGAGCGTGATACCGGTGAAGCCGAGATCCGCGCACTGTTCAAGTCTTCTGCTGTCGGCCTTATCGCAGGTTGTATGGTCAACGAAGGCTCGGTCAAGCGCAATGCCAAGGCCCGCATTTTGCGCGATGGCAACGTCATCGCTCCGAATGCGACGATCGAATCTTTGCGTCACGAAAAAGACGATATGAACGAGATCAAGGCCGGTTACGAATGCGGTATGACGCTGTCGTACCCAGACATTGCCGTTGGCGACATCATCCAGGCATACGAAGAGGTCGAGGTTCCACGCGATTAATTCCCGCGTGCTAACCCCTGGTTGTTGTACTAGTTGAGAACACCCACCCGCCGTGTCCACAGAGACACCGGGTGGGTGTTTTCGTCTGCGCTAAAATAGCGGCAGAAACAAGAAACGAAAGGTGAACAAATCATGGCTGATAATGCACGTACGGGACGGATCGCGAAGCGAATCCAGGAGATCGTCGCCAATGCGCTCGAGCACCACATTAAGGACCGCCGCTTGGAACTCATCACCGTCACTGATACGCGTGTAACCGGAGATTTACACAACGCGACGGTGTATTACACGGTGCGCGGCCGCGATATCAACGAAGAACCAGACCTCGAACAGGCGGCGGAGGCACTCCAGCGCCACCGTGGCCAACTGCGCAAACTCGTAGGCGACGCCTTGTCGGTGCGATTTACCCCAACCCTCGAGTTTGCTTATGACGAAGTGCCGCAAGCTTCTGCGCACATGGAAGGGTTGTTGGCGAAAGCCCGAGCGCGCGATGAAGAACTCGCTCGATTGCGAGAGCAAGCACGCCCGGCAGGTGAGGTTGACCCATACAAGGACTCAGAGTAATGACGTATTCTCAGGTCGCTAGCGCGATTAAGCAGGCTCGCCAGGTCAACATTCTGGCGCACATCAATCCTGATGCCGATGCAATCGGCTCTGCTTGCGCGCTTGCCCTGGGGTTACAACAACTTGGTATTGGCTCGCGGATTTTCGTCGGCCAAGACAGAGAAATTCCGGACAACTTGCTGTCCATTCCGCACGCTGAGCATGTTGAGCTTGTTGACGGCACGCGAGAACTTCCACCGGCGGATGTGATGATCAGCGTTGACTGCGGCTCACTCTCGCGCACGGGAGCGGCCGCAGCAAGCTATCAGGCATTTGCCGGACCTTGTATCAATATCGATCACCATGACACCAACCCGGGCTATGGTGATCTCAATCTGGTGGATCCCACCCGGGAATCGACCACTGTGGTGCTGTATGAGCTTTTCGGGCACTTAGGCATACACCTGGATAAAGAAATTGCTCATGGGCTGTATGCCGGATTGATGACTGACACCGGTAGTTTTCGCTGGGGTAGCGCGGCTATGCACACGCTTGCCGCAGAACTCATGGATTTTGGCCTCGACCCAAAACAAATTGCGGTGGATCTCATTGACCTTTCGGCCCCGCAAGATCTGCAGATGACCGGCGAGGTGCTGTCGGATCTGCAAATCAGATCAGCGGGAACGGTAACCATGGCGATCTTGCAGGTCCCGCACCGCATCGTTGCTTCGCACAGCCAATCAGCGATAGAAAAGCTGGTAGATTTTGTGCGTTCACTCGATGGAACCAACCTCGGGGTGGTTTACAAAGAGATGGCGCCTGAGTATTGGAATGTTTCGCTGCGATCTCGGGCAATCGACTGTTCGGCGGTTGCGATGCATTTGGGTGGCGGCGGCCATGTGCCAGCCGCCGGTTATTCGACGCGCGGCTCGAACGCCCAGGTGATCGACGAACTGCTGGGTGTTATTGAACGGGAAGGCTATTGATGCACGCCGCTGAACTGGAGAGTTACAGATAAACGTGAAAAGCAACGACGAAACCGCGACTGTGACGGAAAATCGTGAGGCAGACGCACCTGCGACGGGTTCTACGGAGGTTACCGCCCGGACTATTTTTGGTCTAGCGCTGCCCGCACTCGGTGTGCTGGCAGCAATGCCGCTGTATTTGCTATTGGATACCGCGGTCGTCGGCAGACTGGGAAGTTTTGAGCTCGCTGCTCTGGGGGCGGGTGCGACGGTGCAGTCCATGTTGACCACTCAGCTGACTTTCCTGTCCTACGGTACGACGGCGCGTGCGTCGCGGTTGTTCGGGCAAGGTAAGAAAGCATTGGCGATCGCCGAAGGCGTGCAAGCGACCTGGGTCGCATTGGTGGTTGGCGGATTGCTGGCCGCTATCCTGTGGATTTTTGGTGACACGATTGCCCGCTGGCTGACAGGTGATGCCGAGGTAGCGGGTGCGACGGCGAGCTGGTTGCACGTCTCGGCACTCGCGATTCCTCTGACGCTGGTCATCATGGCCGGGAATGGCTGGATGCGTGGGATCCAAAATACGCGGTGGCCGTTTTATTTCACCCTGGCCGGTATTATTCCGGGTGCGATAGCCTTGCCTTTTTTGGTTTCTGCCTTTGGTCTGGTTGGTTCTGCGTGGGCAAATGTGCTGGGCATGGGGCTGACCGCACTGTGTTTTGTGGTGTGTTTGCTACGGGCACATGATGGTGGTTGGGCACCGCGTGCACGTGTCATTGTCCAGCAGCTCGTGTTGGGGCGCGACTTAATTCTGCGTTCGTTGGCCTTTCAGGTGGCGTTTTTATCCGCTGCCGGAGTTGCCGCGCGGTTTGGCACGCATGCACTTGCTGCCCACCAGATCATGCTCCAACTCTGGAACTTCTTAACGCTCGTGTTGGATTCTCTGGCGATCGCAGCGCAAGCGCTCATCGGTGCGGCACTCGGCGGAAAAACAGTGGCGAAGGCACGCCGGGCAGGCCTGAAAATTACCTGGTATTCTACGATTTTCGCGCTCGGTCTGGCTGTTGTTTTCGCAATCTTCGCCAGCTGGATTCCCCGCTTGTTCACCGATGATGTTGGCGTGCTGGAGACCATCGCTACTCCGTGGTGGTTATTGATCATCATGATCGTGCTTGGTGGCGTCTTATTCGCTTTCGACGGTGTGTTGCTGGGGGCTGGCGATGTCGCATTTTTGCGCACTATCACGATCGCGTCGGTGCTACTAGGGTTCTTACCCGGTGTGTGGATTGCGTACCTGGTCGATGGTGGATTGACCGGTATTTGGTGCGGATTGTTGGCATTTATTGCTTTACGCACTCTCGCCGTGGTCTATCGCTTCCAGTCGATGAAATGGGCGGTGACAGACTGATGCTGGAACACACGAAGAAAGCAGAGCAAGCCAAGAAAACACCGTCGACTGATTCGACGGCCCCGTACGCTGATTCCGCGGAGCCGACCTATCCGCAAACATTGTGGGCGGTCGCAGATTTGCACGCCGCCGTGCGTGCGAACCGTCAACGTGTCGCCGAGATAGTTCCACGAAATCCCGATGACTGGCTGCTAGTGGCTGGTGACGTCGCCGAGCGCACCGAGTTGATCGCCACGATACTCAGTGAGCTGCGCAGCCGATTCGCTCAAGTTATTTGGGTGCCTGGCAATCATGAGTTGTTTTGTCGTTCAGCCGACACTCACGTGGGCCGTGCAAAATACGACCAACTTGTACAGATGTGCCGCGAAATTGACGTGCTTACCCCGGAAGATAGCTTTCCGGTTTTCGGCGATACCACGATCGTGCCCTTGTTCACTCTCTACGATTACAGCTTTCGCCCCGCGGGCATGAGCGTGGAAGCGGCTTTGGATGCTGCGGCACAGAAAAACGTGATGATGACCGACGAAATCGCCATCGCGCCATTCACCGATATTCGTGCCTGGTGCTGGGATCGTTTGACGTATTCAATCACTCGGTTATCTCGTGTTACCGGTCCGACGGTTCTGGTTAATCACTGGCCTTTGGTGCAAGAACCTACCTTGCGCATGGCTCTGCCAGAGATCGCGTTGTGGTGCGGGACTCGGCATACTCGCCATTGGCCGCGGCGTTATAACGCGAAAGCAGTGGTCTATGGTCATCTGCACATACCGAGTGAATTTGAGCTCGACGGGGTCGTCCATTACGAAGCTTCGCTGGGTTATCCACGGGAATGGACGCGTCGTGATGAGCGGCGGGCGTGGCCGTGCCCAATCTTAGAGCTTGTCGACGACGGCACTGGCGGAGTGGTGGCACAGCGGGTAGCCGGAGTTGGGGCAGGGGATACCGATGAGTAAGCATGATTTGCTCTTGCCGGAATCTGCCCGCATGGTTTCGGTACGCAGCACTGATGATGGCGACCTGGTGAATTTCCAGAGTCTACATCCTTTGGAGCAGACAGTGGTTTCGCATTCGGTGCAAAAGCGGAAAGCGGAATTTGGAGACGCGCGCTGGTGTGCGCACCAAGCGCTGGCGCAACTGGGATATTCCGGTACCCAGCCGATTTTGCGCGGTAACCGGGGGATGCCGTTATGGCCGGATGGTTTTTGTGGCTCACTGTCGCATACCTCGGGGATGCGCGCGGCTGCTGTGGCGCCGACCGAACGAGTGCGCAGCCTCGGAATTGATATTGAGCCAGCAGAAAAACTTCCCGTCGATATCGTGGAACTGATTTTGCGGAATTCGGAAAAGCCGCAAATCGCACGACTCCGGGCCGCCGGTATTCCGTATGCGGATCGTATTATTTTCTGTGCGAAAGAGGCCGTGTACAAAACGTGGTTTCCCGTCACGCAGCGTTGGCTGGGGTTTGAACAAGCCGAAATCGATGTGCGAGAAGATGGGACGTTCATCGCGTATCTGCTGGTGCGGCCGACACCGGTGCCGTTCATCAGCGGGCGCTGGATGGTCGATGATGGCTTTGTCATCACAGCGGCAGCGATTGTGGGCGCAGAGTCTGGGTGGCGCTGACCGCGACAGGCATAATCGCGCCTTGTGTGCTGTGCGAGGCGCACTGCCGAGACATGCTGCCCCCGCCGCCCTGCCGCACCGAATTCTGGTTGCTGCGCTAGAGCGTGCTGGGACGGGCAACGAAGACGGTCTTGATCTCTGTGCCTTTATCATTTTCTTTGACCAGTGCGATGGCTCGACCGTCGGGAGCGATCGCCGCATGCACTCCGTTTAAACCACAGGCGGGCAATCGTTTGCCCATGCTCAAATCTTGGGCTTGCTGCTCGCTGACTTTCCACGACGGGTAACTGCGGATCAGCGCCTCATCGAGGCTGAGGCTGAGCCGTGGTTGTGCAGCAAGCTCGTCAAGGCTGGCGGCGTCGGCAAGCGTATACGGGCCGACCTGTGTGCGGCGCAGGGCGGTCAAATGGCCACCAACGCCGAGATCTGTACCGATGTCACGAGCGAGGCTGCGGATATAAGTTCCGGACGAACACGACACGGTGCATTCGATGTCGATGAAATGCCCGTCGCCATTGCCACGCTGAATTGCATGAATATCGAAACGATGGATCGTGACACTTCGGGCGGGGATGACAATATCTTCACCGTCGCGTACCCGTTGGTGCGCGCGCTTGCCTGCAATTTTGATTGCTGAAACTTTCGCCGGAACCTGCTCCACGGTTCCAGTCCAAGCTGCACACGCTGCGCCGATCCGCTCGTCGGAAACCTCGGCCAGCCGCTGCATAATGTCGTCATCGGTGTTGCCCGGGAAAGTTTCTGCGACGGGCAGGAATTCACCTTCGGCGTCGTCGGTGGTGGTGGCCGCACCGAGACGAATGGTGGCCTGATAAGTCTTGGTTGCCGCCACCATGTGCGCGAGAAATTTCGTACCGCGCTCAATACCGGCAACGAGTACACCGGTTGCCATCGGATCGAGCGTTCCCGCGTGGCCGACCTTTTTCGTGCGGAAAATGCGGCGAAGCTTGCCGACGACATCGTGAGAGGTCATGCCCGCAGGCTTGTCGACGACGACCACACCGGAACCTGACAGGGGGTCGGGCTGCGAAAAATTCGAAGCAGAATTCATAGCAGTCAGTCTATGCCTTAAGCTGGCAGGGTGAATATTTGGCACGGCATGGATGAAATCCCGGCAGATGTGGGTTCCACGGTAGTTACCATTGGGGTATTCGACGGTGTACACCGCGGGCACCAAGAATTGATTTCTGCGGCGGTCGAACGCGCACGTTCCACCGGCCAAGAATCGGTGTTGGTTACTTTTGACCCGCATCCGGTCAGCGTGTTTTTGCCGGAGCGTGCGCCGCTGGCTCTAGCGACGTTTGACCAGCGCATGGCGGTCGTCGACAAGATGGGAATTGACCACGTGATGGTGATTGATTTCACTGTCGAGATGGCTGGTTGGTCGCCGCAAGAATACGTGGACCGCTTGCTGGTCGGGAAGCTGCATGCCTCCCACGTGATTATTGGAGAAAATTTCACTTTCGGCAAGGACGCTGTTGGCACACCCGCGGTCATGGAGCAACTGTGTCAACCGCATGGCATTTCGGTTAATGTGATCACGCTGCTGCATGATCGGCATGTAGACGACGACACGCTGATTTGTTCCACGGCGGTGCGCAAATTTCTCGCTGCTGGCGACGTTGGTTCGGCGCGATGGGCTTTGGGCCGCCCGTTCAGCGTGTACGGCCCGATCGTGCGCGGTGCTGGTAGGGGAGGCAAGGAACTCGGTTTTCCGACAGCCAACCAATATTTCCCAGAAAATCTAGCGTTGCCAGCTGATGGTGTCTACGCCGGATGGCTCGTGGTCGAAGGGGCGAATTCGCCGGTAGATGGAAACATCACGCCGGGGGTTGCTTATGCTGCAGCGATTTCGGTCGGAACGAATCCGACCTTTGGTGATGACGAACGCAGTGTGGAATCGTTCGTGTTAGACCGCGAAGCAGACTTGTATGGTTTTAGCGCAACGGTGCATTTCGTGGAGCGTATACGCGCAATGGAAAAATACGACAGCCTGGATGAGTTATTGGCGGCGATCTCCCGGGATGTGGATGAAGTGCGAAAGGTGCTTCGCCAAGATTTGGACGCCAGCAGCGGGGATGCCACCGTCGCTGCCGAGTATTATTTGCAAGACAGTCCAAGCAAGGACTAGGCTGAGTTGTTGGTTTGCGACTATGGTCCACAATGGTTGCAAATGAATTTTCGTGTGGACTGAAATAAGGAGATAAGCATGGCTCTTTCTACGGAAAAGAAGCAAGAGATTCTGAAGGAATACGGCGTTCACGAGACTGACACCGGTTCCCCTGAGGCCCAGGTTGCGCTGCTGACTTACCGCATTACCAACCTGACCGAGCACTTGAAGGACCACAAGCACGATCACCACTCCCGTCGTGGTCTGTTGCTGCTGGTTGGTCGTCGTCGTGGTCTGCTGAAGTACCTGCAGTCCAAGGACGTCAACCGTTACCGTGACTTGATTTCTCGCTTGGGTCTGCGTCGCTAAGTCGCTAAGCAGCCGTTTGCATAGCTGAGTCTTCTACCACCTTGCCTTGATTTTCTAGGCAGGGTGGTTTTTGCGTGCTAAGCTAACGGTGGGTATGACACTGACGGCTACGATGATCGTCAGAATGAATGAGCTCGCTAAAGAGCTAAGGAGTTTGTATGAGCAGCAATAAAGCTGTGCAAAAATTTATTGATGAAGAAGTCGGGGTCAATGGCGTAGAAGCCACAATCGACAACGGTGATTTTGGCACCCGCACCATTCGTTTTGAAACCGGCCAATTGGCGCGGCAGGCTGACGGTTCCGTCACCACCTATTTGGACGAAGACACGATGATTCTGTCAACGACGACGGCATCATCGAAGCCAAAAGAAGGCCTCAACTTCTTCCCACTGACCGTGGATGTCGAAGAGCGTATGTATGCCGCCGGCCGCATTCCGGGAAGCTTTTTTCGCCGTGAAGGCCGCCCGTCGACCGAAGCCATTTTGGCCTGCCGTTTGATTGACCGCCCGCTGCGCCCGACCTTCGTCAAAGGGCTGCGCAACGAGGTACAAAACGTCAACACGGTGCTGTCGATGGCACCGGGCGAATACTATGACGTGCTCGCGATCAACGGCGCTTCGGCAGCCACGCAGATTTCTGGTTTGCCAGTTTCTGGTGCAGTTGGCGCCGTTCGAGTGGCTTTGCTTGCCGATGATGAGCACCCTGAAGGCGCCTGGGTAGCGTTCCCGAACCACCAACAGCACCAAGAGGCGCTGTTCGAGATGGTGGTTGCTGGCCGGATCGTCGAAAAGAAGGATGGCGACAAGAAGAAAGGGCGACGCAACTCGAAGGGTGCGAAGTCTGGCGCAAGCGATGTCGCGATCATGATGGTGGAAGCTGGCGCTGGAGTCAACGTGGCTGACCGCGTTGCCCAGGGTGCACCGGCACCGACGGAAAGTACCGTCGCCGAAGGCTTGGAGGCTGCCAAGCCATTCATTTCGCTGCTGTGCGAAGCGCAGGTTGAGCTCGCCAAGCTTGCGGCGAAAGAAACCGCGGAGTTCCCGTTGTTCGTGGAGTATTCCGATGTCGTTTATGACGAGGTTGGGAAAAAAGCACGCAAGAAGCTGCATAAACTGTTGTCCATTGGTGAAAAGCAGGCTCGCGATGAGGCCATCAATGACTACATCAGCGAGTGGGACGAAGACCTCGCAGACACCATTGAAGATAAGTACGACATTGACGATGACGATGCTCTGCTGGAAATCCGTGCCGCATATAGCGCGCTGCAAAAGGAAATCGTCCGCGAAAAGATCCTTCGTGATGGCTACCGCGTCGACGGACGCCGGACGACGGATATCCGTGATTTGGAAGTCGAAGTTGAGTTAATTCCGCGTGCACACGGTTCGGCTTTGTTCGAGCGCGGCGAAACCCAGATCTTGGGTGTCACCACCTTGAACATGTTGGAAATGGTGCAGCGCGTCGATTCGCTCACCCCAGGCGAATCCAAGCGGTACATGCACCACTACAACTTCCCGCCGTTTTCCACGGGCGAAACTGGTCGCGTGGGCTCACCGAAGCGCCGCGAAATCGGCCACGGTGCACTGGCGGAACGTGCAGTAGTTCCGGTTATTCCGTCCCGCGAAGAGTTCCCTTATGCCATCCGCCAGGTCTCCGAAGCACTGGGATCCAACGGCTCGACGTCCATGGGCTCGGTCTGCGCATCGACGTTGTCGCTGTACAACGCTGGTGTGCCACTGAAAGCTCCGGTAGCCGGCATCGCCATGGGCTTGGTCTCGGGTGAGGTTGACGGCGAAGATCGTTTCGTGACCTTGACCGATATCTTGGGCGTCGAAGATGCCTTCGGTGATATGGACTTTAAAGTCGCCGGTACCCCGGACTTCATCACCGCGCTGCAGTTGGATACCAAATTAGACGGTATTCCATCTGATGTTTTGGCGCAGGCACTGGAACAAGCCCGCGAAGCTCGTTTGACCATCCTGGACACGATGGCTGAGGTCATCGATTCCCCAGATGAGATGGCAGAGACCGCTCCGCGTGTGATCACCGTGAGCATTCCACCGTCAAAGATTGGCGAGTTGATCGGCCCGAAGGGTAAGACTATCAACGCCATTCACGACGAGACAGGCGCAGAAATCTCGATTGAAGATGACGGCACCGTCTATGTCTCAGCTGCTACTGGTGAAGAAGCGGACGCCGCCGTCGAAAAGATTAACGCGATTGCAAACCCGCAACTGCCGAAGGTCGGTGAGCGTTTCTTGGGAACTGTCGTCAAGACCGTTGCTTTTGGTGCCTTCATCTCGTTGATGCCAGGCCGCGATGGTTTGATGCACATTTCGAAGATCGGCGGCAGCCGTCGCATCGAGAAGGTCGAAGACGAAATCAACGTTGGCGATAAGGTGCAGGTTGAAATCGCTGATATCGACGACCGCGGTAAGATCTCGTTGGTTCCGGTCCAAGAAGACTAGCGTGGTAGACGGCGCGGTGTGAGCCGTCCGTGCCAGACCAACGCACCAGAGTGTCTTAATAACGACGAAAGCAGCACCCCGGCTATACGACGGCCGGGGTGCTGCTTTTTGCGTCTGCTCTAATGACAGGACTGCAGCGCATTAACGCAGAAGTGCCGAGTTATTTCTGAATGTCCACCACGACGCGGGTGGGATTTTCTAGACGTGTTATCGAATATGGACGTGGCTTGTCCAGACCGATGACGAACACGGACTGTGCCTCAAAAGCGCCCGCAACCTTGACTTCAGTGACAACACCGGCACCCGGGAATCGAGCATCCAAGTCGATCCATTTTGCTTGTTTTGCTGGGTCGATTGGGGCAGGGGTGCCCTCGATCGCGACGGACAGAGCAGTACCACCGGCAAACTCCACTGGGAACCCAGAACCCGGTTGCGCGGGTGAATCAGTGTAGCGGGTGAACCAACCTGGCTTTCCGGTGCCCTCAAATTCAAAAACGACGCGGTCAAAACCTGCATGGGTGCCGACCCGCACGTCCGTAGGGCTTAAGTCTCCGTAATCATCCGGAATGTCCTGCCGGTCTTCCAATGATGGGGTGCCCATCATTCCAGGTCCCTCTGGTTGGGCAGAAGATTGCCCTCGTGCTGCGGTCGTGCGAGAAGTCTCTGACGGTTTGTCTTCCGCTTCCGTTGTCGAGGCAGACTCGGAGGATTCTGACGGTTGCGGCGAAGTCGAGGTCACCGTGCTGGTCGGCCGTTGTGCGGAATCTGCGGAATCGTCCGCATCGTTGGCAGTGGTGCAGGCGGCAAGCACTAATCCCACGGTGGTGACGGCAGCAGCCAGACTGAGGAATTTCCGAGGTGTGTTCATGCTTTTAGTTTATCGTGTCTATCGGCTGCAATCGCCGAAAACGGCGGAAACTGTCGATACAATTAGGTAACAAGAAAGAAAATCGAGACAACCTACCCGTGAGGGGAATATTTATGAGCATTAAAGTTGGAGTACTCGGCGCCCACGGACGCGTCGGCAGCGCAATCGTGGAAGCACTGGCTGAAGCAGACGACCTGGAACTGGTGACAGCGTTGGATCGAGACGATAGCCTCGATGCATTAGTGGACAACGGCGCTGAAGTCGTTGTTGATTTCACCCAGCCGGGCGTAGTCATGGGTAATTTGCAGTACTGCCTGGCGCGGGGAATTCACTGCGTGGTGGGTACCACCGGTTTTGATCAACAACGGCTCGAAGAAGTAGAGCAGTGGGCGCAAGCCGACGGTGCCGGCCACGTCCTGATCGCACCGAATTTTGCGATTTCTGCGATCCTCACGATGCATTTTGCACGCCAAGCCGCAGAATATTTCGAAACCGCTGAGGTCGTGGAATATCACCACCCAACGAAACTCGATGCACCATCGGGTACCGCGATTCACACCGCGGAGGGCATTGCTCAGGCTCGTCGACAAGCAAATATGCCAACCATGCCGGATGCCACCAACCAGGCTTTGGATGGCGCTCGCGGTGCAAACGTGGATGGCGTGCCCGTACACGCGGTGCGTACCCGTGGAATGGTGGCGCACGAAGAAGTTATTTTTGGTGCGCAAGGTCAATCATTGACGATTCGCCAAGACTCGTATGATCGCACCTCGTTCGTGCCGGGTGTATTCGTTGGAGTGCGTAAAATACAGGAAAACCCTGGCCTTACGGTCGGCTTGGACAAGTTCTTAGGGTTGCACTAATCCATGGCTACAGCCACGAACTTGCGTGTCCATCTGCTCGCAGCGACGCAGTTTTTCCCACCGCAGGATCCTGATATCGGTTGGCAGGCCGACAACACTGCCACCGACGCGGAATCACTCGTGGAGTTCGCGGGCAGGGCATGCTACGAAACTTTTGATAAACCAAACCCGCATACTGCGGCGAACGATGCTTATCTGCACCACATCATGGAGGTCGGGCATACCGCGTTGCTGGAGCATGCCACCGCGACGCTGTATATCCGCGGGATTTCGCGGTCGGTGAGTCATGAACTCGTGCGCCACCGCCATTTCTCCTTCAGCCAGCTCTCGCAACGCTTCGTACACTCTGGTGATGCACAATTCGTGATGCCAGATGCTGCGGCGGGCGATGAAGAACTTTCGCGCCTGGTAGAGCAAGCAATCGATGATTCTCGCTTTGTATATAACGAATTGTTGGCGGCCTTAGAAGACCGGCTTGCCGACGAGCCCAATGCCTTGCTGCGGAAAAAACAAGCCCGCCAGGCAGCGCGAGCAGTACTGCCGAACGCAACGGAATCGCGCATCGTTGTCACTGGCAATTATCGGGCGTGGCGGCATTTCATCGGTGCGCGAGCGAGTGAACATGCGGATGTGGAAATGCGTCGGCTAGCTGTGGAATGTTTGCGGCTGTTGTATAAGCAAGCGCCAGCGCTGTTTGCTGACTTTCACATCAGCACGCTGTCCGACGGCACCGAAATGGCCGCGAGCCCGTACGCCTGAGTTTGCTTATTGTGCTGCAACGTTGCGCGGGGTGGTGTTCAACGTTGCAGCGCCCTGCTTTTTCGGGCCTTAGCTTTTTCGTCCATGCCCGCTGTAGAGAACAGGCGATACGCGTGCCGGTTGTCAGTTGAGCATGATTAACGGGTAACCTAGACCAGCATGAGCACAGGTTTGACAGTCAAGACCGGAGTCGAGACATTCGGTAGCGTTAGTGTCGCCATGGTCACGCCGTTCGACAAGGATGGCGCCGTGGATTTTCCCGCTGCCCGAAAGCTAGCCGCTCATCTGGTGGATAATGGACTAGATGCCCTCGTGGTCTCTGGTACCACCGGTGAGTCGCCCACCACGACGGTGGAAGAAAAGCTCGAGCTCATCAAGGCCGTCAAAAATGAGGTCGGTGATCGCGCCAAGATTATGGCGGGCGTCGGCACGAACAATACGGCAACGACCATTGACCTTGCCCAGCAGTCCGCAGCGGCTGGGGCAGATTCGTTGTTGGTGGTTACCCCGTATTACTCCAAGCCGAGCCAACAAGGCCTCATCGCTCATTACACTGCGGTTGCGCAGGCAACAGACCTGCCAATCAGTCTGTATGACATTCCTGGCCGCTCGGGGATCCCAGTGGAGTCGAGCACGATCGCGAAACTCGCTGAGTTGCCCACAATTCAAGCCGTCAAAGACGCAAAAGGCGATTTACACGCCGCTTGCAATCTCATGCAAGAAACTGGTTTGGCCTGGTACTCGGGTGATGACCCGGCGAACCTACCATGGCTTTCCGTTGGGGCCAGTGGCTTTATCTCGGTGATCGGGCATGCCGCACCGAAGGCATTGCGTGAGCTTTATGATGCGTATGACAACGGAGATCTCGCCCGCGCGCGAGAGATCCACACAACTGTATTAACACCACTCATTCAGGCGCAGCAGCGTCTGGGGGGTGCAAATTTTGCTAAAGCAGCCCTGCGCGAACAGGGCATTGAAGTAGGCGAACCGCGGCTACCACTTGCTCCGCTTGACGACGAGCAGGTAGCCGGGTTGCGCCGTGATTTGGACCAAGCTGGAGTCTTATAGATGACTGAATCTCGTTCACGTTCCCGGAAAGTTTCTCGCAAAGCGGGGCCTCCGGAGGACGCTGCAACCGTATCGCAATCGTTGTCGCAATCGAATAACGCTGCTGATACTGCCCCGAATCCATCGTTCAAGCCGCCGGAGGCGAATCCGCAATCGGCAGGATCGGGCAAGAACCAAAACCAACAGAAGTCGAACAAGCCTGAGAAACAGGCCAAGTCCGACAACGCGGATAATTCGAATAAATCGAATAACAAAAAATCCGCAAACAACTCTGGTAACAATAACGATGCCAACAACGGCGGTGGGTCCGGACGTGGTCGCCGCGGATCCCGCGGACGTTCTGGCCGGGGACGCGGTGGTAACAACAACCACGGCAATAACCAGGGAAACAACCAGGGAGGCGGCAAAAACCACGGTAATAACCGTGGGCGCCGCAACGTTCCCAAGTCGATGCAGGGTGCTGACCTGACTAAACGCTTGCCAGAGCCACCACAAGCGCCGAAAAACACCCTGCGCATGTACGCCTTGGGCGGTATTTCAGAAATCGGCCGCAACATGACCGTGTTCGAATACGACAGCAAGTTGTTGATCATCGACTGCGGCGTGCTGTTCCCGTCGTCAGGTGAGCCTGGCGTTGATCTGATTTTGCCGGACTTTGGTCCGATTGAGAAGAAGATCGACAAAGTTGAGGCGCTGGTTGTTACCCACGCCCACGAAGACCACATTGGCGCAATTCCATGGCTGTTGAAGCTGCGTCCGGATATCCCAATCGTGGCTTCGAAGTTCACCTTGGCGTTGATCGCAGCAAAGACCAAAGAGCACCGGCAAAAGCCGAAGATGATCGAGGTCAACGAGAAATCCGACGTAAGCTACGGTCCGTTCCGCTGTCGATTCTGGGCTGTGAATCACTCGATTCCCGATGCTTTGGGCATCATGCTGAATACCCCAGCTGGATCGATTATTCACACCGGTGACATCAAGCTGGACCAGACACCGTTGGACAATCGCCCAACTGACCTTCCGGCACTGTCGCGTTATGGCGATGAGGGCGTAGACCTGATGCTCTGCGATTCCACCAACGCAACCGTCCCAGGCGTGTCGGCAACTGAAGCAGATATCGCGCCGACATTGAAGCGTATCGTGCAGTCCGCGAAAAACCGCGTCATCGTTGCCTCCTTCGCATCAAACGTCTACCGCGTGCAGGCAGCCATCGATGCAGCCGTGGCTTCGCACCGCAAGGTGGCATTCAACGGTCGGTCTATGCTGCGCAACATGGAAATTGCCGAGAAGATGGGATACCTGAGCGTGCCGAAGGGCACGATCATCCCAATCGAAGAAGCGTCCAAGATGGCACCGCACAAGACCATGCTCATCACCACCGGTACACAGGGTGAGCCGATGGCTGCGCTGTCGCGGATGGCGCGTCGCGAGCACCGGCAAATCACCGTGCGTGCTGGCGACTTGATCATCTTGTCGTCGTCATTGATCCCAGGCAACGAAGAAGCTGTGTTCGGCGTGATCAACATGCTGTCGCAGATCGGTGCCGAACTGATCACCAACGCAGACGCGAAGGTGCACTCATCTGGCCACGGATACGCTGGTGAGCTGCTATTTTTGTACAATGCTGCGCGTCCGAAAAATGCCTGGCCGGTACACGGCGAATGGCGCCACCTGCGCGCCAACAAAGAATTGGCCATTTCTACCGGTGTGCCAAGTGAGCGCGTAATGCTTGCACAAAACGGCGTCGTGATTGATTTGGCGAACGGCAAGGCTGAAGTTGTCGGCCAGATGACCGTCGGTAATCTCTACGTCGATGGTGTGAACATGGGCAATGTCGATGCCGATACGCTTGCAGATCGTACGAGCCTGGGCGCTGGCGGCGTTGTATCAATCACCTGCGTGGTGGATAACCGTACTTCGCAGCTGCTGGAGACCCCACGCGTAGAAACCACCGGTTTTGCCGAGGATGATCGCGCGTTGATCCCGCAGGTTGTCGAATTGGTAGACAAGACGATGAATGATCTTGCCGCCGAAGGCGAAAACGACACCTACCGCATGGTGCAAAAATTGCGACGCAAGGTGTCACGGTTCATCGAAAACAATTGGAAGCGCGAACCAGTTATTTTGCCGACCGTGGTTCCGATGGCCTCAGAGATCGAGATTATTGATGATGAAGAACTCGATAACACTCGTGAATCTGTTTAGATGACAGCTGGTAGCTGATCCACACACTGATGCTGTCACCGTCGTTCGGTGAGCAGCGAGCATCCGTCGAAGGCATGGCATCCGGGGTAGCCTGGGGCCATGTCTTTTGCTAATTCTGAACGCCACGGTCTTGCCGATCTTTTGCTCGAGTGTGGACCGGACGCCCCAACACTATGCGAAGGGTGGACCACGGCTGATCTTGCGGTGCACTTGTGGGTGCGTGAACACCGCCCCGATGCGATCGTCGGGATGGTGGCATCGCCAGTAGCCGGGCACTTGGAAGCTGTGAGCAAGAAAGTCAAGGCACAGGACTATTATCAACTGGTAGAGAAATGGCGAGCTGGGCCACCAAAGCTATCGCCTTTCGGTCTACTGGATGCGAAAATCAACCTGACTGAGAATTTTGTGCATCACGAAGATGTGCGCCGAGCCGGAAGCGACTGGGACGTACGTGAGGTCGATGCCCAGGCCATTGCAGGATTTCGTAAGGCTTTGCCGACGTTAGCGAAGGTGTTTTTGCGGAAATCGCGTGTGCCGGTGGTGCTCAATCCACATGGGTTGACACCGGTTACCGTAGGCGGCACTCGCGGCGTCGTCGAACGTGGCGATGACGTCGTACGCGTATCAGGTGCGGTGGGAGAGTTGATCTTGTGGGTATTTGGCCGCAGTGCTGTCGACGTCACTATCGACGGCGACCAGTCAAAAATTATTCAATCTAGCCTCTAGGCTTGACTAACAGTTATGTAAGTTAATTCTTGCCGACCGGTGTGGCGCTTGTGAATTAGTCGTGTTGAGGTATTAGTCTATGGGGCATGTCTGTGAAGTCCACTAGCCCCCGCAATACTCGAAGCGGCGGAGAGCGCAAGAAGTCACGCGCTAACTCCACTCGTCCGGCATCGCCAACCCGCACCGGCCGTACGCCGGGTGCATCGACGGCAGCAAAGCGGTCCACGGGCAAAGCATCCACCAAAGCTAGTGGCAGCAAAACAGCTAACAATTCCACGACCGCGATGGAGGCTGTGCAGCCAGAAACCACCATGTTCGGTTCTGCTAACCGTGCTGCCAACACCTCACATGAACGCACCGGCAGTGCTTTCAAAGCTGTCGGTTCGGGGATCAGTGCAGCTTTTTCGAAAACTACTCAGGCACTGAAAAGTTTCGGAAATATTGGGCAAGCTGATGACCCAGACGATGAGTACGACGATTTTGCTGACTTCGATGACGCAACCGACACCAGCGAGGCCGTCGATGTTGACGAAGCCGAAGCAAAGAACAGGTCAAAAACTTCCCGGAAATCACGTTCTACAGCGTTCACAAATGGTGGACTAGACGATGACCTCTATGCAGAGGACGCACCGGTGCGGCTATCTCACAAGAAACGTAGCGAGGCGCAGACAGCGGAACCAGTCGACCAAGGAAGCGTGACAGAGAAAGTAGCCGGTCCGTCGGCACGTTCCGATGCCATCGCATTGTTGTTGATTGCCCTGGCCATCGTGCTCGGTGCTTCGGTGTGGCTGGATATCGCTGGTTTTATTGGCCGTGGCATCGCCACCGCGACCCATGCGGTGCTGGGCGCAGGTGCTTTTATAATCCCGGTGGCATTGGTGGTCGCGGCAACAGCGTTGTTTTCCGGGCAGCGCGTAGCTGTAGAAAACCGGCTGCGCGTGGCCGCTGGTACCGGGTTGATTATTGTCTCCATGTTGGGGCTAATTCACCTGTTTTCGGGTGCCCCGGATGCGTGGGCAGAACGATTCGTTGCCGGCGGTGCGCTTGGTGCGTGGACCGGCGGAGCTTTGGCTGCAGGCTTTAGCCCGTATGTTGCAATCCCGCTACTGCTGTTGCTCATCATTTACGGTGCGCTGAAAATTACCGGCATTACGGTCAAGGAACTGGTTGCTTATCTGCGCAGTGTCGCCAAAGGTGATCTCAGAACGGACAAAGACTCGGAGCTCGTTACCGAGGACGAGGCTGCCGATACCTACGGATACGTCGATGATGAGATCGACGCAATTGCTGCTGGAGAACCGCGGACTCCGCGTCGGCGAACCCCTCTGCGCACCGCTCCAGCTACGCGCTCGGTATCGCGGTTCGGGCGCGCAACCGGACAGCCAGCGGGGACTGCATCAAGCAGGGTGCACGATGCTTCGGATTCCGAACACACCGAGGTCTTACGTAGCAGCGGTGCCGGACCACGAGAAGAGCAGCCGCCGATTCCTGGCGGCACTGTGGCCGGTGCGCCATCGGCCAGCGATACTGACGAAATCCCAGTAGTCGAGCCTGTATCAAGCAATGCTGGTGCGGGTAGCCACTCCACAACGGCCACGCCGAACACGCGAGATATCGAGAAGACAGAAGTCCTGTCCGATAAGCCCGCTGATGCAGTGGAACAAAGCCGAGCTAACTTGGAAAGCACCAAGGCTTCGCGAGTGCAGCAGCCGACCCCACAGACCGTGCAACCACCACAGCCGCGGCAGACTCCAGAAGGATCCCCGGACGCGAATCCTCGTCCGGCACAACGGGCATCGTCAGCTGCTGAGCCCGAGGTGCTCGATGCTGAGTTAGTAAGTGCGTCTGCTGCCGCGGATGATTCGACTGCACCGGTGGCAGAATATGCGATCCCGTCGCCGGGATTATTAGAGCCTGGCCGTGCGCCGAAGACGCGGACGGAAATGAACGATCGCACCATTGAAGCTATCGACGCTTGCTTTGCGGAATTCAAGGTTGACGCGCAAGTGACGGGCTTTACCCGTGGTCCGACAGTCACGCGCTACATTGTCGAGCTCGGCCCCGGTGTGAAGGTCAGCAAAATCACGAATCTGCAGTCCAACTTGGCTTATGCAGTCGCGACCGGCAATGTGCGGATTTTGGCGCCGATTCCAGGCAAATCTGCAGTGGGTATTGAAGTGCCGAACTCCGACCGCGAGATCGTGCGCTTGCGTGATGTCTTAGAATCCGAAGCTATTGCAGGCGATACAGATCCAACCCTGGTTGGTTTGGGCAAGGACATCGAAGGCGAATTCATCTCCTCGTCCATCCAAAAGATGCCGCATCTGTTGGTCGCTGGTTCGACTGGTTCCGGTAAATCGGCGTTCGTGAACGCTATGTTGGTCTCGCTATTGACGCGTGCGACTCCGGATGACGTGCGCTTGATTTTGGTTGACCCGAAGATGGTGGAGCTGACTCCATATGAAGGTATTCCGCACCTGATCACCCCGATTATTACGCAACCCAAAAAAGCCGCGGCGGCGTTGCAGTGGTTGGTTGAAGAAATGGAACAGCGTTACCAAGACATGCGCTCGGCTAGGGTGCGCCACATCAAGGACTTCAACCACAAGGTGCGCACCGGGCAAGTGCAGGCTCCAGCGGGTTCAGAGCGAGTCATGGAACCGTACCCGTTCATTGTGTGCGTTGTCGACGAGCTGGCAGACCTGATGATGACAGCACCGAAAGAAATCGAGGAATCGATCGTGCGCATCACCCAGAAAGCCCGCGCTGCCGGGATCCATTTGGTCTTGGCGACGCAACGTCCGTCTGTCGACGTGGTTACTGGCTTGATCAAGACAAACGTTCCATCGCGCTTGGCTTTCGCAACGTCGTCGTCGACGGACTCCCGCGTGATTCTGGACCAAGTTGGTGCAGAATCTTTGATCGGCATGGGCGATGGACTGTTCATCCCGCAAGGCGGTCGTCCGTTGCGTATGCAAGGTGCATTTGTCTCCGATGACGAGGTTTACGCGGTCGTGGAAGCAGCTAAGGCGCAAGGCGAACCAGATTACACCGAGGGCGTTACCGAAGATAAGCAAGCCGAGGCGAAAAAAGCCATTGATGACGACATCGGCAAGGACATGGACGATTTGCTCGAAGCCGTCGAGTTGGTTGTTACTTCTGGCTTGGGATCGACGTCGATGTTGCAGCGGAAATTGCGCATTGGTTTTGCCAAAGCCGGTCGACTCATGGACTTGATGGAAACGCGTGGCATCGTCGGCCCGTCGGAAGGCTCGAAAGCACGTGAAGTATTGACAAAACCCGAAGAATTGGACACCACTATTTGGATGATTAAGGGCGCAGATCCTGCCGAAGCTCCACAGGAGGTGCTTGATGCGGAAGCACAGCAAGGCCAAGCAGATGGTAGTGGCGGGGCAGAAGCAGGAGCACCGCAGGTGAGCAAAGCGACGCATAATCCAACCTCACAAGCGTTTTAATCCTCAATCCCAAATTTGCGCTAAACTAGTGCGCAGTCCATGGAGGGGAGTATCCTCAACGCGACAGTAATCGTCAACACGGTGTTAACAGCCATTGCTGCACCCGGTTCTGTCGGCCGCCAAACAGTCTCTTGCCACTCGTTGCTTCTGCGCTGGGGTGTGCGTGTTGTGCTGATGGCGGCAGGAGAGACCTCTGGTCGATCAATATACTGACCGGAGGTCATGGTGGGAGTACCACTTTTTATTTGGCTGATTACGATTGCAGTCATCGCAGGATTTTTTATCTTCGACTTTTATAGCCACGTGCGCACTCCACATGCGCCGACGCTGAAGGAAGCTGGACTTTGGTCCGCATTCTATATCTGCCTTGCGCTGGTATTTGGTGTCATCGTATGGCTCGGCTGGGATGCGCAACACGGTATTGAATACTTCACCGGCTACGTGACAGAAAAAGCGTTGTCCATCGACAATCTCTTTGTTTTCGCCTTAATCATTGGCGCATTCCAAGTGCCACGTGAATATCAACAAAAAGTATTGTTGATCGGTATCGTTTTGGCCCTGATATTCCGCCTGATTTTCATCTTGGCTGGTTCAGCGCTGATTTCCGCATGGTCGGATATCTTTTATGTTTTCGCTGTTTTCTTGTTGTATGTCGCGATCAAGTTGGTTGTTGATGAGTTCCGGGACAAACCAGAAAAGCACCCGAACGACATGCTGGTCATCAAAATGATCCGCAAAGTTATGCCGGTGACGAAGGACTACGAAGGCGACAAACTCGTGGTGCGGAAATCCGGAAAACTGGCGGTCACGCCACTATTGGTCGCCTTGCTCGCGATCGGCTTCATCGATGTGATGTTCGCCTTCGACTCTATTCCAGCGATTTATGGCATCACCACCGAGGCTTATTTGGTTTTCGCCGCGAACGCCTTCTCATTGATGGGCTTGCGACAGCTGTATTTCCTCCTCGACGGATTGCTGGATCGATTGATTTACCTGGCCTATGGTCTCGGCGTCATTCTCGGGTTCATTGGGATCAAGCTGCTGTTGCATGCGCTGCACGAAAATAACCTGCCGTTCATCAACGGTGGAGAAAACATAGCAGTGCCGGAGATCTCAACTGTCGGATCGCTGGTTTTCATCGTTGCCACGTTGGCCGTGACGGTAATTGCTTCGGTAATTAAGTCGCGGAGGGACATTGCACAGGGAGCTATCGATACCCGTCAACGCCCGGGGGCCTAAGCCTGTGCGGAAAATTAACGCGGTAGAATTAAAGGCGTGAGTACACCTGCTGCGACGCCGTCCAACCTGAATCTACCGAACATTCTCACGAGTTTGCGGATCGCTTTCATTCCGGTTTTTGTGTGGCTTGTTCTTGCAGGCGGAGGCACGGAAACCGGCTGGATGTGGGCTGCGTTTCTGGTCTTTGCCGCGCTGATGATCACCGATAAACTCGACGGTGATATCGCCCGCGCACGGGGACTGGTCACCAATTTCGGTAAAATCGCCGACCCGATCGCCGACAAAGCCTTAATGACAGCGGCGCTGGTGAGCTTAAACATTATCGGCATGCTGCCCGTGTGGATCACCGTGGTCATTTTGGTACGGGAATTTGGCATTACCTTGTGGCGAATGGCATTACTGCGCCGCGGCAAGATCGTTCCGGCTAGCAAAGGTGGCAAGCTGAAGACTGCGCTGCAATCACTAGCTGTGGCCTTGTATCTGTGTCCATTGCCGGAATGGTTCGGTATTCCTATTTTTGTGGTTATGCTGGCAGCCGTCGTTGTGACACTGTGGACGGGTTTTGCCTATCTGCGTGATTCGCATCGGGAAAACTAACGTCGGGAAAATTGACAATGACAGATGTTCATATGCTCATAGATCTGCTCACACATCGTGGGCAGACATTAGCTACGTGTGAGTCATTGACTGCAGGGGCAGTTGCAGCCCGTTGTGCTGATGTGCCTGGTGCTTCTGCGGTGTTGCGCGGTGGATTAGTAACGTATTCTGCAGAGCTGAAGACTTCTTTAGCGGGCGTTGATGCACAGTTGATCGCAGACTATGGCGTTGTATCAGCAGAATGTGCAGCGGCGATGGCGCACGGTGCGCGCACCGTGTGTTCCAGTGATTGGGCAGTGGCACTCACCGGGGTAGCAGGCCCTGGCCCGGCAGATGGTCATGCCGCTGGTGATGTTTATATTGCCGTCGCAGGCCCTACAGCAGGAAGTGTACAGACCCGTTTATATCAATGGCCTGGCTGCGATCGTGCTGATGTTCGGCAGAAATCAATTGCAGCGGCGTTATTTTT
Organism: Corynebacterium drakensteinense; assembly: GCF_041224285.1. Taxonomy (NCBI): domain Bacteria; kingdom Bacillati; phylum Actinomycetota; class Actinomycetes; order Mycobacteriales; family Corynebacteriaceae; genus Corynebacterium; species Corynebacterium drakensteinense. The sequence goes on along the minus strand of NZ_JAXOFP010000002.1, from coordinate 144,315 downwards.
GCTGCATGAAATCGTAATCGACTCCTAATCACACATATTTCGTTGAGCAGCCGGGCTAATATAGCTTATATTTTCGAAAAAGATCAAGAATGTGCTCGTCGATGTGCAGAGCCGTTGTATACTTGCCAAAGATCCCACGGCGTTGGTGGGAACAAAATTCGAACTCGAAACGTTGGATGTAGTGATGGCAACTCAATCAGTAGTACTCGACACTCCTATTATCACGGGGGAAACCACTGCGTACCACGAGCGTTTGGTGCAGCCAGAACCACTGTTGCGCCAAGCGCTCGGGCTTGCGTTGCGCGCATATCGTGCGGATAAGGGTGTGACATTACGCGAATTAGCACGCGCTGCGCGAGTTTCTCCGGGATATATTTCAGAGCTGGAACGAGGGCGTAAAGAAGTCTCGTCTGAGCTGTTGGCATCGGTATGCCATGCTCTTAATGCGACCGTTGCAGACGTCCTTATTGAGGCTGCGGGCAACATGGCAATGACTTCTGTGGACCAGGAACTCGCGGAGACGTCGCCGGCGGCTGCGGAGCCTGCGTCGCAAAGCTAATTTTTGCAATGGCTCAAAGTTCGCTGCAATCGGCGAGCAGATTTTCTTCAACAGCGAGAAGTTAAGCTCGATTCTGGATGCAATTGCATCCACTAATCCCACTACGACGATCATCATTAGATTCGACACGCATACAGGAAGGCACCGTTAATAGCATGGCTAATCCGTTTAGCAAAGCATGGAAATATTTCATGGCACTGTTTGACTCGAAAATTGACGAGCATGCAGACCCTAAGGTGCAAATTGAGCAGGCGATTAGCGATGCTAAGCGGCAGCACCAGGAGCTTTCCCAGCAGGCTGCGGCGGTGATTGGTAATCAGCGCCAATTAGAGATGCAGCTGAATCGTCGACTTAACGAAGTGGAAAAGCTGCAGTCGAACACTAAACAGGCTCTCGAATTGTCCGACAAGGCGCGCAGCGAGGGCGACGAACGCAAGGCTGTGGAATACGAGAACGCCGCAGAGGCATTCGCTGCACAATTGGTGACTGCCGAGCAGTCGGTTGAAGAAACCAAAGAATTGCACGACCAGGCTCTTAAGCAGGCAGATCAGGCCAAGCAGGCGGTTGAACGCAATAATATGCAACTGCAAGAAAAGGTTCAGCAACGTTCCAAGCTGCTGAGCCAACTTGAGCAGGCGAAGATGCAGGAGAAGGTTTCAGAGTCGCTGAATTCCATGAATTCATTGACCAACGATTCCTCACCATCGCTCGATAGTGTTCGCGATAAGATTGAACAACGTTATTCGCGCGCGCTTGGCCAAGCGGAGCTGGCCGAGAATTCGGTGCAAAACCGCATGCATGAAGTAAAGCAATCGGGTATCCAAATGGCTGGTCACTCCCGGTTGCAGCAAATTCGTGCAGAAATGAGCGGAAACCAATCGTCGCACTCTGCGGTGTCCCAAGGCCAGTCCGCAGGACAGAAGCAAGTCGGCCCGGGTTCGCAATCGAATTCGCAAGCAGACCAACAGGCACAACCACAAGTTTCCGAGGACGAGATCGCCAAGCGCATGAGAGAACTGCGCGGGGAATAGTCTGCGGTTATTCAAGAATCGTCGCGAGGTAGTTGAGTTATGCGATTGACGGAATTTAGCAGGCTGCTAAACGATGAGTTTGGAGAAACGCAAGCGAAGTGGATCGCGCACTCACATGTGTTGACCGGGCGCGAAGCAACTGCCGACGAACTCATCGCTGCAGGGGTGGACCCTGCAGCGGTATGGGACGGAATTATGCAAGATTTTCGTATTCCCGAAGAGCGCCGACTAGGCAAAGACAACCCTGGCTGGTAACAATTGCTCAGCGCTCACGCCGGTACACACCATTCGGAACCAAAGGGGCTGAAGGTTTGGGGTTATGCGGCGTTTAGGATTGGTGCAGTGAACGTCTGACTGGGAACCATTCGGTGAGTAATGCAGTCTAATAATTTTGTCGCTCGCGTGGCACTCATGCACATCGGGCATTGAGCATGGTGACAAAGGCGATCACGTGATCATGAAAGCCAACTCGGTGACGGATGTTGTTGAGCTCACACCAGTAGCGAAAATGCCAGCGGCGACAATGACTGCAGTGACAATGACTTCGGCGATGATGACTGAAGTGACATGGCAGCGATAACAAAAACAGCAGGAAGTAGATAAATGGCAGCAAAAAAGAAAACCACGAGCAAAAAGACCGAAACGTCTGGTGCAGACCGGCAAAAGGCACTCGATGCCGCAATGGCCATGATCGAGAAAGACTACGGCAAAGGCGCCGTGATGCGCCTGGGCGATGATGATCGCCCTCCAATCCAAGCCATTTCGTCCGGTAATACCGCTATCGACGTGGCGCTGGGCATTGGCGGATTCCCGCGTGGTCGTGTCGTAGAAATTTATGGCCCGGAGTCATCCGGTAAAACTACCGTGACCCTACATGCCATTGCAGAAGCGCAAAAGGCCGGCGGCATTGCTGCATTCATTGACGCCGAGCACGCGCTCGATCCAGAATATGCACGCCTGCTGGGCGTCGATACTGACAACTTGTTGGTATCGCAGCCAGATACCGGTGAACAAGCTCTGGAAATTGCTGATATGTTGGTGCGTTCCGGCGCCATCGATATTATCGTCGTGGACTCGGTCGCAGCCCTGACACCGAAGGCTGAAATCGAAGGTGAGATGGGCGATAGCCACGTCGGCCTGCAAGCTCGCCTGATGTCGCAAGCATTGCGTAAGATGACCGGTGCCTTGTACAACTCCGGCACCACGGCTATCTTCATTAACCAGCTGCGCGAGAAGATCGGCGTCATGTTCGGTTCGCCAGAAACCACGACCGGTGGTAAAGCGCTGAAGTTCTATTCTTCAGTGCGCTGCGATATTCGCCGTATCCAAACCTTGAAAGATGGGCAAGACTCGATCGGTAACCGCACCAAGATTAAGATCGTGAAGAACAAGGTCTCTCCACCATTTAAGGTCGCGGAATTCGACATCATGTATGGCGAGGGTATCTCTCGTGAATCATCGATCATCGACCTTGCTGTGGAAAACAACATCGTCAAGAAATCTGGTTCGTGGTTCACCTATGAAGGCGAGCAGCTTGGACAAGGTAAAGAAAAGGTACGCCAATTCTTGAAGTCGAACCCTGAGCTGAGCGATGAGCTGGAGCAAAAAATCTTCCAGAAGCTTGGCATCGGCAAATACGCTGCGAAGAAAAATGAAGGTGAAAACCTAGACGTTCCCGGTTCCGATACACCTTTGAGCGAAAAGGCTGATCCACACGGAGATGCAAACCCGGACTTCGATGACTCCGAAGAATAATCATGGGGCGGGGCAGCACCCTGCTGACTCGCATTCCACCCCGGAAAAGATTGAGAAACTTCGCGATGCGATCGCTGCTTATACTGCCGAGAGTGCTGATGGCTCAGCGTTTATCGATCACGAATTAGAACAAGCTAAAGCCCCGGTGCGTAAAAAAGCACTGGGCTTGCTGAACTACCGTGCGCGGTCCACGCAAGAGCTGCGGGGAAAGCTGCGAGACGCAGAATTTGATGTGGACCTCATCGATGAAGTCATTGCCGATCTGGAACGCAGCGACCTCCTCGACGACGAGGCTTTCGCCCACGAATGGGTCTATCAACGCCATCATCGGCGAGGCAAGACTCGGTTGGTGCTCGATCATGAACTCGCGGATAAAGGCATCTCACCTGCGATTCGTGCCCAAGCTTTGGACCAGATCGACGATGACGATGAAGCCGAACTCGCGCAGGCGCTCGCGGAAAAGAAAGCCCGGAAAGTCAAGCGGATTGGCAGCCGCGCCGACTATGACAAAGAACTCCGCAAAATCGTTGGAGTGCTTGCCCGTCGGGGGTTCGGGCACGGAATGGCACTAAAAATTGCGCGGCAAGCACTAGATGCACAATGCACGGAGCTTGGAATCCAGATTCCGTAATTATAACCTCTGCGTTCATCAACGGCACGGTGTCAACGCAGAGGTAGCGCAACTGGGAAAATGATGGCAAGCTGGATTTTTAATGATAGAAATTTAGGCGACGATGAAATCGTGACTAAAAAGCTCCTATACGTGGGCATTTTCTGCGCACAGTTTTCATTAAACTTAGAGGAGAACCTTAGTGACTGGAATTTCTGCCAGCGGATTATACAAAGTCTTCGGCAAAAATCCGCAGCGAGGCGTAGAAGCACTCAAAAGCGGAACAAGCCGTGATGAGTTGCGTGAACAAGGAATGACGGCTGCGGTCATCGACGCCAGCTTTGACATCACCCCGGGCGAAGTATTCGTCGTCATGGGCTTATCCGGTAGTGGTAAATCCACGTTGATCCGCATGGTCAACGGCCTGCACCCCGCGACCGCAGGCGAACTGCGCCTAGACGGACGGCTGATAACGGATATGTCCGAATCCGAGCTGCGGGCAGTTCGGCGGAACAATATCTCCATGGTCTTTCAAAACTTTGCGTTGTTGCCACACCGCAGCGTGGGAGAAAACGCTGCATACGGGTTGAGCATCAAAGGCGTGAATAAAGCCGAACGCGAAGCAAAAGCTCAGGAAGCTTTACGCATGGTTGGTTTGGAAGGGTGGGCGCACTATCGCCCCGATGAGCTTTCGGGCGGTATGAAACAACGCGTTGGTCTTGCTCGAGCACTCGCCAACGATACCGATATTTTATTGATGGACGAGGCATTTTCTGCCCTGGATCCGTTGATCAGGAAAGAAATGCAAGATCACTTGATGAACTTGCAACAAGAACTGGGCAAAACCGTTTTGTTCATCACTCACGATCTGAATGAAGCGATGCGCATCGGCGATCGTATCGCCATGATGCGTGATGGGCGTATCGAGCAAATCGGTACCGCAGGCGAAATCCTGCGCACACCCGCCAACGACTACGTCGCGCAATTTATCCAAGACATTGACCGCACACGCGTATTAGTGGCAGGCGATATTTGTACCTCACCTGATGTTTCGCTCCAACAGCGCGCCCACGACGCAGCAGCGGCGGCGGATACTGACCCCGGCACCGCAGGGATCACGGTGGCAGCTGACACGCCGATCGGGCAGTTATTTGCTCGCTCGGCACACAGCGAGCAGCCGCTCGTCGTCAAGAATGATAGCGGCGAGATTCAAGGCATTATTACACGCGAAAACCTGCTGGCAGCAGCCGCAAGCGATGCGCAGGAATCGAACCAAGCGAGTGAAGAAGGTGGACACTAATGGCCATGAGTGAGGAATTGATTCCACGCATTCCGCTGGGGGCTTGGGGCGATGAAGTCCTGATGTGGCTGCGGGAAAATGCTTCGATTATCTTCGACGTGTTTTCTACCATCACGCGGTTTCTGGTGGAAGGGCTTGCTGATGGTCTCAAAGCGATACCGGCGTTCGTGCTGTTGCTGATCTTTGCCTTGGCCGGGTGGCTATTTCGCTCGTGGCGTCTGGCGCTTGGTGTCGGACTTACCTTCTTGCTGGTGATGGGAATGCGCCAGTGGGAGCAAATGCTCGATACGATGGCGTTGGTGATCATAGCCACCCTGGTGGCAGTGGTGATTGCGATCCCGGTCGGAATCTGGGCTGCGAAAAACGACCGCGTTTCTGCTGTGGTTCGCCCTATCCTTGACTTCATGCAAACCATGCCGGCGTTCGTCTACCTGTTACCGGCGGTGATGTTCTTTTCCATCGGTGTAGTCCCTGGTACTTTCTCGACAATCATTTTCGCGCTCGCACCCGGAGTGCGCATGACAGAACTGGGCATACGCCACGTCGATGCCGAAACCGTGGAAGCAGGGCGGTCCTACGGTGCAACCGACCGGCAAATTCTGCGGGGCATTGAACTGCCGTTGGCGTTGCCGTCAATTATGGCTGGTATCAACCAAATCATCATGCTGTCGCTGTCGATGGCGGTGATTGCAGGCATGGTCGGTGCCGATGGCCTCGGAAAAGAAGTCGTTGCCGCGATTTCCACGCTCAACCTTGCGCAAGGACTGGAGGCCGGATTGGCAGTTGTCATTCTCGCGGTCTTTTTGGATCGCCTCACAGCCGCGCTTGGTAACCCTGCCGATTATCCGTCGTCATTGCTGGCACTCTGGCGGAAAAACCGGCGCGATAAACAGAATGCCGGCGCACAGCGAGCTACCGCTTAAGCATTAGCCCCAGCCTACGCGGTGCACACAGATCACCGTAAACACTCACGGAGCACAAGTAGTGGTTACGGAAAATTTCATACCGACATATTTTCTTGTACACGTGCTTGATTATTAGTTCTCACCCGCAACCTAGCTACGTAGTTACAACGCCTAACGCGTATTTGGTTACAGCGGGAGAGACAGAAAGGGAATACCCATGATGAACCGCAAAATTATAGCAGGACTTGGAGCTAGTGCACTCGCACTCACCCTCGCCGCATGTTCCGATGATTCCGGGGACACTGCCGCCAGCGGTGAGGCAGATGCGACCATCACGCTTGGATACCTGCCATCCTGGCCAGACGGACTATCGACCGCGTATTTGCTTGAGCACTTTTTAGAAGAGGCCGGCTACGAAGTCGAGCACGAGGACATGAGCGAAGCCGGTGTGCTCTACACCGCCTTGTCTAACGGCGACGTTGATATGTACCCATCCGCCTGGCCGGAAAAGACCCACGACCAGTACATGCAGCAGTACTCGGACAACATCGAAGATCTGGGCTCGTACTACGACAACGCCGAACTCACCCTCGCGGTGCCGGACTACGTCGAAGGCGTCGACACCATCGAGGATTTGAAAGGTCAAGCAGGCCGCTTTGGTGGTCGCATCGTCGGAATCGAACCTTCCGCAGGCTTGACCGAGCAAACCCAAAACACCGCGATGCCTGCTTACGATTTGGATGACGAATACGATCTGGCCACGTCGTCGACCCCTGCAATGCTCGCAGAGCTTGACGACGCTATCCAGAACAAGGAGGACATCGTCGTTACGCTGTGGCGCCCACACTTCGCCAACCACGTCTTCCCAATTCGTGACCTAGAAGATCCAGACAAGGTCATGGGCGAAGCTGAATCGTTGCACTGGTTGGCTCGTTCTGGCTTTACCGAAGACTACCCAGAACTTGCCGAGTGGTTTGAGCAGTTGAGTATGACCGATGAAGAATACGGTGCACTCGAAGACCTGGTCGTTAATGAATTCGACGGTGACGAAGACAAAGCAATCGAGGCATGGCTGGAGCAATACCCAGATGTGATTCCAGCTGCGCCGAAGCGAAACTAAGCTAATTTTGCCGTCGTTATGAACTCACGCCGCTCATTACTACAATGACAACCCGTGAGCATGCGCAACGAAAACAGGGAAAACACCACCGAAATCCGGGAATCAGCATTGGATGTCACCACCGGCAGCGTCGGCGACTCCACTGCTGAGCGCCCGCGGACCTATGAGGTCCGCACTTTTGGCTGCCAAATGAATGTGCATGACTCGGAGCGTTTGGCTGGCCTTCTGGAAGATGCTGGCTACGTGTCAGCGGCTGAATACGGTGGCGACGGCGGAAACGGACAACCAGGAGCCCGCGATGGCGCTGACCAGCAGTCGGTAGAACCGGACCTCATCGTGTTCAATACCTGCGCGGTGCGTGAAAACGCTGACCAGCGCTTGTACGGCACCCTCGGTAACCTGAAAAAGACTAAGCAGAACCATCCGGGCATGCAGATTGCCGTTGGTGGATGCTTGGCGCAAAAAGATAAAGATGCTGTCCTGGACAACGCACCCTGGGTCGATGCGGTATTCGGCACGCACAACATGGGATCGTTGCCTACGCTGCTCGAACGTGCACGCCACAACGAGGAAGCGCAGGTAGAAATCGTAGATGCGTTGGAAGAGTTTCCTTCCGTGCTGCCCGCAAAACGCGAATCTGCATATTCTGGCTGGGTATCGATCTCAGTAGGGTGTAACAATACCTGCACGTTTTGCATCGTGCCGTCGTTGCGCGGCAAAGAAATCGACCGCCGCCCAGGAGACATTCTCGCGGAGGTTAAAGCGCTCGTTGAACAAGGCGTCAGCGAGGTTACGTTGCTGGGCCAAAACGTCAATGCCTATGGCGTGAATTTCGTCGATCCGGATCTCGCGCGGGATCGCAGCGCCTTTTCCAAACTGCTGGCAGCGTGTGCGCAGATTGAGGGACTTGACCGGTTGCGGTTTACTAGCCCACACCCGGCAGAATTTACCAGCGACGTCATCGATGTGATGGCACAATACCCAGTGATCTGCCCCCAGCTGCACATGCCACTGCAATCGGGTTCGGACAAGGTGCTCAAAGACATGCGCCGGTCGTATCGCACCAAAAAATTCATGAAAATCGTCGACGAGGCACGCGAGAAAATTCCCGGTGCGGCGATCACCACCGATATCATCGTGGGATTCCCCGGCGAAACGGAAGAAGATTTTCAAGGCACGATGGACATCGTCAAGCGTGCCCGTTTTTCGTCTGCCTTTACTTTCCAATATTCACCACGCCCCGGTACCCCCGCCGCGGAGATGGAACAACAGGTTCCGAAAGAAGTTGTGCAAGATCGCTTCGAACGCTTGGTGGCGCTGCAGGACGAGATCATGCTAGAAGACAACCGGGCGCTTGTCGGCAGTGAAGTCGAGTTGCTCGTCCAAGCTGGTGGTGGGCGCAAAAATGCCAAGACTAACCGCCTGTCGGGGCGTGCCCGTGACGGCCGCTTAGTGCACTTTGACCCACGTGGCAATCTTGATGGAGAAATTCGCCCTGGTGATGTCGTGGTCACGACCGTGACAGCGGCGAAACCATATTTCTTGATCGCCGACGGCGGGGTCAGCCACCACCGCCGCACCAAAGCCGGAGACATGTCGAGTGCGGGGAAAACGCCGAGCACCGCACCGGTTGGTGTGAGCTTGGGCTTGCCGACGGTGGCAGCACGCAACAATTAGTAGGCAGTAATTGTTGCGCTGTAAATAGTGCACTGCAATGACGGGCTTGTGCAGAACAAACCGGGCCACAACCCGGGCCACAACAACGAGTACAGTAAGGCTATTACCATCGGGTCTATGAATTCTTCGCCATCGTCGCAACCAGCGCAGACGAATACCCAACCCTCGGCGGCTGAATCAGCCGCAGCCGAGAAACGTGCAGCCCGCACCATGTCGTTGGGTAAGGCCGTCTACCCGTTGGCCACTGCCGTTTTGGCATACCTGGCCTATCTGATCCTCCCGCACGCAGGGGCCGCTCGTGGCTACGAAGTACTGCTGGGAACCAGTGACATCACGACCATGATCGAACAGGTCTATGCGGTATTGCTCACAGTAGGAATCGGCATCGCAACCACCATCGTGCTGGTGACACGCTATGCTCCGGCAGGTTTAGTCGGTTGGATGTGTGTGACGGTCGCGCTGCCGTATTCGTTGTTTTCACTGTGGGTGCGCCATACTGGCCCGCAAGACGGCGCGAGTACGCCGAATTCCATCGGCATGTATATCGGAATAGTTGGGGTGGTGTGCGCATTCGCTGCTTATTGCAACGTGGCTCTCAAACGCAATCCACAACAACAGGCAGCAGCGGATCGGCGTGCTGATTCGACAACCGTCGACGATATCGCGCAGCTGCAGCGAGAATCCGGCATGGAAATTCAACACACAGATTATGATTCCAATCCGTTGTTCGTCGATGATCGGCGTCGACGGGCGGGGTCCCGCACTCAGCGCAAAGCACAGTAAGCAAGCTGCGAACTAGGCTTAAAGCTTGAACTCTCACCCCCTACGGTGCGGCCACACTGGCCCATTGACTACACGGCCATACTGACCACACTGACCGGGGCGCATTATTTTTCTGTGCCAGCCGGCAGCAGGCGCTTTTCCCAGGTCGAACTGCAGCTTAGCTCGGTCGCCTGCAGTCTGCGATAAATCGCCCGCATATACCCAGGTTGTTCGGGGATCGAACCGTAGACTCGCTCTACGCTGGGCCAATGCTCGTGCATGGTGCGCAGCGCCTGAGTTTTCACCGTGGTCGCCAACCCCTGATGACGATGGCTGCGGCCCGTGACTGTCAACGTCCATTCTGCGACCGTCGGATCGGCCCCACGATGGCGGGCGATTTCTGTCAACGCACAAATCTCATCGTTGTGCTTGTCGACGAGCGCAACCAGCAAGGTGGTGCCGTCGCGTGCGCGCAATCGTTGTGCAGCGTGGGCCATTCGGGTAGGTGTCCATTCAATGGGCTCGAGTTCTAATTCACCGCTGGGAACGTCGACAGAAGCAACCGTGAGCAATTCACGCACTTGTGCGGCGTAAGCCTCGGGGATGTCATAATCACACCAAGTGTCAAGGCGGTAGCCGTGCTTAGCTGGAAAGGCTTCTGTTGTGTCTGTGTCCGTTGCAGAAGCTGTAGTTGCCGTCGACGGCGTAGTAGCGCGTGGGGTAAAGGCCTGGATGTGCCCTACAGAGCGGAGGTAACCGGCTGCGACAATGGCCGCATGAAACGGATCGGCGCTGACAGGGTACGCGGATCCGTGATGCAGCGTGACCTGCGCTCGCCCGCGTCCGAGCCGGGTGGCGATTTTTTCGGCTTCCGCCACGAGCATCGCGGTCACCGTGTGCGTTGCCTCGCTGGCTGGGGAACCTGGTAGGGGCAGTAGATCAAGGTCAAGGACGCATTCGATCTCAGCGATGTCCGTATCTTCCAACAGCGGCAATGTCAGGTGTATGAATCCGGCGAAGGATGGCTCGCCGCCCGGCCACGCGTGCCCCTTGATCCCGGAATGCTGTGGGTTTTCGGTGGAGCTGATTAACGGGTAGCCCAGCTCGGAGACTTCACCGATTGCAGCGGAATCACACAGCGCAAAAAGATAGGTCGCAGATTCCGCTGAGCCAGCGAGCTGCGAAACCACCCGCTCTGGTGCGGCGGATGCGGCGGGGTCCTGTGTTGCATCCTGGGCAGCGACATTGGCAGCAAGAACGAATTCGCGAATCTCGTCGCTGGGCGCTCGGTGTTGTGCAGTTCCAGCCCGTTGCCTGTTGTCTACTGATGGCCCGCCTGCACTGGGAGTACCGGCTGCGGTTGTGGGCTCGGAATGCAGCGGTGTCGCATATTGCACGAAATCCATGGGCGAGAAAAACTAGCCTAATCCTGCGATTGTGCGGCCATGCGAATCCAGTCTTGCCATTGTTGGGCCTGCTCGCGCAACGACTGCGCCTGCGCTGTCTTGCCGGCCGACTCAGCCGATTCGGCCTGCGCCAACAAGTCATCAACCTTCGCCTGGAATTGCGCTACCCGAGCTTGCGCTTCCGGGTCTGTGCGCTTCCACTCGGCATCTTCGGCCTCGGAGACTCGTGCTTCGATCGCAGCAATCTTGTCTTCATATTCTCGTACCTGTCCGCGCGGAACGAAACCGATTTCTTCCCATTTTTCTTGCAGTTCCCGGAGTTTTTCTCGCGCAGGCGCGATACCTTTAGACGGATCAATGAGCGCGTCATAACTCGCCAAAAGCTCATCCTTGCGTGCGGCGTTTTCGGCAAATTCTTCATCCTTGGCGGCTTGTTCGGCATCGCGGGCAGCGAAAAAGTGGTCTTGTGCGCCACGGAACCGCGCCCATAGAGCGTCGTCGGCGCCGCGGGGAGCCCGTCCAGCTGCTTTCCACTCTCTCATCAAATCCCGGTAGGCACCGGCTGTGCGTGACCAATCTGTGGAGTTTTGCAAGGCCTCAGCTTTTTCCACCAGCGCTTCTTTTGTCTTTTGTGCCTGGGCGCGTTGTTTATCCAACTCGGCGAAATGTGCCCCACGACGCCGGTGGAAAGCATCACGGGCGCGTGAAAACCGCTTCCACAACTCGTCGTCAGTCGTGCGGTCTAGGCCCTTAATCGACTTCCATTCTTGCAACATCGCCCGCAGCCGGTCACCGGAGGCTTTCCATTCGGTGGAATGTTCCGCGATCTGCTCGGCTTCTTCCAGCAACGTGGACTTCGCCGAGTGCGCATCAGCAGCGCGTTGTTCTTGATCCCGACGCGCCTGCTCTGCGGCATCGTCGCAGCGATTGATGATTTCCCGGAGCCGTCGTTCCAGTGCTGGAAGATCTCCCACCACGGCTGCTTCTGCAAGCCCGGCGCGCTGGTTTTCGGCGGAACGCGCGATATCGGCAGCATCCTGCGGGTGTGCGCGTAGACGGGTCTCCAAAACCTCGGCCTGGGTGGCGAGCTCATCAAATTTCGCACCGAAGTGCGCCAATCCCTCGTCGTGGCTACCTGCCTGCCAAGAACCCACTACGCGCTTGTCTCCACTGAGCACACTAGTCAGGTACACCGAGCCGTCGTCGGCGATATATCCGTGTTCACTGGGAATAGAAGCAATCGGTGCAGAAACCGGTACCGGAGTTGGCGTAGAAGCAGCCATACCTGTTGTGTACGTGGCTGTGTCTGGGGCCTTCGGGCGTGGACCCGGCTTTGGCATGGAGGCGGGGGAAGGGCTAGGGGTGTGCTGCTGTGTCATTGTTGCTCGTCCTCGAAGCTGCTTGTCCTTTCACTCAAACTTACCCGTCTGGTTTCTGTAGTGTCATACGGGGCCAGCTTCGTGGACGATGTCATACGGGGCCAGCTTCGTGGGCGATGTTTCCGACTGCTGTTGTTAGTCGTTGATACCGAGTTAGCTCACGGGAGCCGTTAGGCTTGTAGCCGTGAGCACGAAACCTTCGACACACCGAACACCCGCAGTGCAGTGCCGAATCTGCGTGGTGCCAACGAGTCCCGCGCTGGTCACAGAGCTATCACCAGCAGATACCGCGAGCGCGCACATTCTCCATGCGGTACGCGATATTCTCCGCCAGCTTGTCGACGATTGCGCGCCTAGTCAACAACCCGTGACCGAAATCGTGTTGCTTGGCTCGCAAGCGCAGGACTGGCGCACTGAGCATCGGGGTAGTTTGCGTGCGTGGGGGGCTAACAGTATTCAGCTTGCCGACGGCTACTATCTAGCTGAACTTGTCATGCGCTACCTCTGCGGCGACTATGAGCCATTGATCAGTGCCAGTTACTCTAGTTTCGCCGAGTTGGAATCGCATCCGGTGCAGCCGGGCACGTTGGTGCTGCTGGGCATCGATGGCAGCGCAGGCCTGGGCCCGCGGGCGCCGCTGGCAGAACTTGCACACGCGCCACAGGCGGATCGCTGGGCACGCTGGTTGTTAGGCGACGACGAATCGTCGACCGATGCCGGTGGTGCGCCCAATACGCAGCTGCCAGCACTACCACGTAGCCAACAGCTCCACGATGCGGGCATCTGGGAACCAGCCCTGTGGCTTGAACTTGCGCAGTTGAATGCGCGCGGCGATCTTGCTGACATGCAGCTTCGCCATGTCGATACCAGCCATGGGGTGGCCCGCTATATCGCTACGGGCCTGCTGGCAACCAGGCCAGCTAGCGCTGGGGCCGAGTCCGACGTAGCAGACCCAACCGCAGCCGAGTGAGAGAAACCATGACAATAAACCACTCGCAGCCAATATCTTTCGGTGCACCGTGCGCAACGACGTCAGGATCACCCCAACACGATGGCAGCAACCGAGTGCCCATCGCGGTGGTTGGGCCTACCGGGGCAGGCAAATCAGACCTTGGGCTGGCATTGGCCCATCACCTTGACGGCGAAGTGGTCAACGTCGATTCCATGCAGCTCTACCGTGGCATGGACATCGGCACCGCCAAACTTAGCGTCGAAGAGCGCGAAGGAATCCCGCACCACCAGCTCGACGTGCTCTCCGTGACCGATACCGCATCCGTGGCTGCCTACCAACAAGCCGCCGTCGCCGATGTCAACGACATTCTTTCTCGCGGGAAAACACCAGTTATCGTCGGCGGGTCCATGATGTATGCGCAAGCGCTGCTCGATGAATGGCAGTTCCCACCCACGCAACGCGAGGTGCGCGAAAAATACTATGCCCGCCAAGAAGAGATCGGAACCCAGGCGCTCCACCGCGAACTAGCCTCGGTGGATCCAGAAGCCGCGAACATTATCGAGGAAAATGATCCCCGCCGCATCGTGCGCGCCCTGGAAGTTATCGAACTCACCGGTCAACCATTTCGCGCCAGCCAACCCGATAAGACTGCCGCCTACCGCTGGCATGCCCGCGTATTCGGCCTCCGAGCAGAAACTGACTGGTACGCCGAACGCATTCGTTTGCGCACCCGGACAATGTTCCAGCAGGGGCTTGTCGACGAAGTCCGCGAGCTGCTCCAGCACGGCCTGGTTGCAGATTCCACCGCCGGACGAGCAATAGGCTATGCACAAGTCCTCGCGCATTTCGCCGGCCAGCTCAATCTGGAAGAAGCCGAAGAAAAAACCTTGATCGCCACTCGCCAATACGCACGCCGCCAACGGTCGTGGTTCCGCCGCGATAAACGCATCACGTGGCTCGATGCTGCAGACAAGCCCTTCGAGCAAGCACTACAGCACCTGCGCTGAGCGCAATAGCACGCACAGTTGCGCGTAAACTAGGCAGCTGTGAACTTCCAGATTGATTTTGCCAAAGGACACGGTACCCACAACGACTTCGTCATCATCGACGATCCCAACGGACAACGCGATCTCACCGCCCAGCAGGTACGCGCACTCTGCGACCGTACCGGCGGTATTGGGGCCGACGGGGTATTGCGGGTCGTGCGCACCGAGCACATGACAGCAGAAGTTGAGCAGGCTGCAGAATCGCACGCGAATTGGTTTATGGACTACCGCAACGCCGATGGTTCAATCGCCGAAATGTGCGGCAACGGCACCCGCGTTTTCGCACACTGGCTGCACCGCCAGGGCTACGAGGCGGCAAGCCGCTTTAGCATCGCGACTCGCGCCGGGGATAAAGCTATTACGGTTGCTGATACCGACGACGCTGGCCGCGCCCCCGACAGCCAGCAAGCGGTTGTCAGCGTCGAAATGGGCGTCGCAGAAGTCACGGGATTGTCAACGGCACAGGTTGGTAGTGAAAATTTTGCGGGCCTTGCAGTAGACGTGGGAAACCCCCACCTGGCGGTTGTGGTCCCTGGTTGGGGAGCAGAAGAGATCGCTAACCTGCACTTAACTGCCCCGCGTCTGGACGACGAGTTTTTCCCAGCTGGCGCAAACCTGGAAATTGCGACCCCGCTGGTTGCTGGCACTACGCACATGCGCGTATTTGAACGCGGGGTGGGAGAGACGAAATCCTGCGGAACCGGCACCGTGGCTACCGCGTGTGCGGCACTCGCCGAAGCTGGCTTAGGTGAGGGAACAGTCCAAGTGGTGGTGCCTGGTGGCACTGTTGAGGTAGAGATTCGATCTAATGGGGCAACCTTGACCGGCCCGTCAAGGATTGTGGCGCGCGGAACCTTTAGCGTTGAACTACCCGCGTAGATACGTTAGCTGGCGCCGCCGGGGCCCAGTTTGTGTGCGGCGCGCCGGGCTGCCAACCATCGCTCGCGCAGGATCGCAACGCGCTCGTCGGAGATTGTGAGTAAGCGTTCGAGCTGTCCCACGCTCAGGCGGTGTTTTGCCAGGTGCGCATGCATGCGTTTGCTGTAGCGCTGTGCCGTGGAATATTCGTAATGAAAACTCTCAATGTCCGGATCCGTGCTATCGGTATTCAATAGCTCGGGCCGGTGAATGGTGCGATCAGCAAGATGGTCGGAGTCCTGGGAGAAAGCGAAATTATCAAATTCGCTAAGGATATCGTCGAGCTCGTCCAGGGATAATTTGATCGAAGTGCGCAGGGCCTGCACTTCGTTAGACGATGGGCGCAATGCGAGATAAAACCATGCAAGGATTGCCAGGACCAATACCAGGATTACTCCTGGTGCTTTGAGCCACCAGACCAGCAGCAATGCCAACAGCGCGGCACAGATTATGCCGATGCCCTGGCGAGAATTCTCGCCTGAAGGAAGTGCAGCCATAATGTGGTTCGAGATTCCTTTTGCGTTCTGTGTGGGTGCTGGCCTGGATATTGCTGTGCTGTGGTTAACGATACTGTGGTGCGTCTTTAATGGCCACCACAGCCGCAACCTCCGGAGCCACAGCCGCAGCCGCCAGAACCGCAACCCCCAGATGGCGCCAAAATCGCAGCTGTCAAGGTACCGGTGCCACTGATGATTTCGTCGCGCTCCGGTAGTTTATCCAGCGCATCGGCGGAAATGCAGACGTCGAGCGGGAACTGAGAATCCAGCACCACGTGATGGAACTCCTGCCCGGTCAGCTGATTGCGCAGGGTCGTGGATTGCATAACCCGCCCGGAAAAACTAGCTGTTGCATCTGGGGCTTGCGCGCCGCTACCGGAGGCGATGATGTCTGCACCGGGGGATTCCACAGCGCCGAGTTGCGCATCTGGGTGTGACTGTTGCCATGCAGAACCATCAGCATAAACGGAGACGTCGTTGGCAAGTGCTGCGACGGTGAGCTGCTGCCAGGGTTGGGCAGGCTCGTCGGCAAGCAAAGGGCCTTGCGCCAAGTGTGCAGTGACGGTTTGTACCGGACTGCCCGAAGAATCGATGACTTCACAGAGACCGAGCACGTCGTTGATCATTTCCACGTGTGCGTAGGTTTGGCTGAGCGAATTGAAGCCGACGAATGTGGAAAACGGCTCTACAGCCAAGATGTTGAGCTGGGCACCAGAAGTGTCGTTGAATTGCACAAGTTGGCCGCCGCGGACTTCACCGGTGACCATCAGCTGATTGGTGGCGATCGCAGCTTCGACGGCATCTTGCCAGTTGTCGAAGTGCATACCGATCGCAGAAAGGTTGGTCTGTTTCGTTGCCGTCATATTGTCCTATTTTAGCGAATCAGCCAGTTCCTACGAAACCTCGATTTATCGCCGTTCGGCTGGCATAATGGAAGCTAAGATGACAAAAAAATTTCCGAATAATTTTTCTGCTAGCCGCGAGTCAGCGGGTAGTCACACAGGTAACCACGACGACATTCTCGACGCGGCCTTCAAAGACAATGAACCGCAAGATTCGCTGTTATTCAGTGATGCTGACCAGGCGCTGAGTGCGGCATCCGAGCAATCCGGCGAGAACACCACGAACAACTCGAACAATAACGTCGATGATGCTCCCACCACTGGTGATATGGAGTTGGCGGAACGCAACGCTTTTCGACGAGTCTCCCGTGATACTACCATTCGCGCCGAGGACACCACCGACGGTTATGAGGTGGAATACCGCAAGCTCCGACTAGAGCAAGTCATTCTCGTCGGCGTGTGGACAGAAGGTACGGTCGCCGAACTGGAAGCAACCCTGGAAGAACTTGCTGCGCTTGCCGAAACTGCGGGTGCCGAAGTACTAGAGATTTTGTATCAAAAACGCGACTCGCCAGATCCCGGAACGTTTATCGGTTCCGGCAAAGTCCAACAGCTGAAATCGCTGGTGCAAGAATACGGCGCAGATACCGTGATTTGCGACGGCGAGCTCAACCCCGGCCAGCTGACAGCTTTGGAACGCGAACTGGACACCAAGGTTATTGACCGAACCATGTTGATCTTGGATATTTTCGCCCAGCACGCAAAGTCCAAAGAAGGTAAGGCACAGGTTTCTCTAGCCCAACTGGAATACCTCTACACGCACACACGTGGTTGGGGTGGCAGTCTGTCGCGTCAGGCTGGTGGACGTGCTGGTTCCAACGGTGGTGTCGGCTTGCGTGGCCCTGGTGAGACGAAGATTGAAACCGACCGACGTCGTATTCGCGCGGAGATGGCGCGCCTGCGTAAATCGTTGGCGGGAATGAAAACCGCCCGAGAAATCAAACGCGCTCGTCGGCAAGATTCTCTGGTGCCACAAATCGCCATCGCTGGCTATACCAACGCGGGCAAGTCGTCGTTGATTAATGCGATGACGGATGCCGGTGTGCTCGTGGAAGACGCATTGTTTGCCACGCTGGATCCGACGACGAGGAAAGCCCAGCTTGGCGACGGCCGCAGCGTCGTGTTCACCGATACCGTAGGCTTCGTCCGTCACTTGCCGACGCAGCTGGTCGAGGCTTTCAAATCAACGTTGGAAGAAGTCTTAGCGGCTGATTTGATGCTGCATGTGGTCGATGCGGCTGACCCGTTCCCGTTGAAACAGATCACAGCCGTGAACAAAGTCATCCACGATATTGTCGAAGAAACCGGCCAGCCTGCGCCACCCGAGATCATCGTGCTCAACAAGATTGATGCTGCCGATCCACTGGTATTGGCCGAAGTGCGCCATGTGCTTGATAACGACAATGTTGTCTACGTGTCGGCGAAAACCGGCGAAGGCATCGCAGAACTGTCTGGCCGGGTTGAGCTGTTTTTGAATTCTTTGGATACCCGCGTCGTCGTCGAAATTCCCTATACCCGCGGTGACCTGGTTTCTCGGGTCCACGAATACGGTACGGTGCACAGAGAAGAATACACCGCGACAGGAACCGTACTCGATGTGCGTTTACCTGCAATCATGGCAAAAGAGCTAGCCGATTACCATGTAGAGGTCACCGCCAACAATAATGGCTAATCGTGACTACTTCGATTGGCTGGACGCTCCACGGTGATGGCAAGACGATAAACAAAGGTGCCGTTGTTGCACCCGATGAACGGCTTTCGTGGCCCCGGACCATTGGCATTGGCATGCAACATGTCTTTGCGATGTTCGGGGCCACGTTGCTGGTTCCTACCCTGACCGGCTTTCCGGTCAATACCACGCTGTTGTTTTCCGGCTTGGGAACGATGCTCTTCTTGCTCATCACCCGGAACCAATTGCCGTCATACCTCGGCTCGTCGTTTGCCTTTATCGCGCCGTTGATTGCTTCGCAACAACATGGCATCGCAGCGCAGCTGGGCGGAATCTTCGTCACTGGTGCGGTGCTCATGGCGGTTGGCGTGGCGGTGAAAATCGCCGGACGGAAAGTTATTGATGCCGTCTTGCCACCGGCAGTCACCGGCGCCATCGTGGCACTGATTGGGTTAAACCTAGCGCCGACGGCTACAGAAAATTTCCAAACCCAGCCATTGGTAGCGGCCGTGACGTTGGCGGTCATCGTCCTGGCAACAGTCGCTGGTCGCGGCATGGTCAGCCGACTGGGAATTCTCATCGGAGTGGTTGCCGGGTGGGTTTTCGCGGCACTGTCGGGAAATGTTGACGCGGAAGCCTCCCAGGCTATTTCGGATGCTCCGTGGGTAGGTATTCCGGAGTTTCACGCGCCTGAGTTTCAGCTTTCGGTAATTCTGACGACTCTGCCGGTGCTGGTGGTATTGATTGCGGAAAACGTTGGCCACGTCAAAGCAGTTTCGGCGATGACCGGGCGCAATGTCGATCATTTGGCTGGTGATGCTTTGCTTGCCGACGGTTTGGCAACCACCTTGGCTGGAGGTGCCGGTGGATCCGGTACTACGACCTACGCGGAAAATATCGGCGTGATGGCAGCGACGAAAGTCTATTCCACCGCAGCTTACTGGGTGGCAGCAGCGTGTGCGGTGGCATTAGCCTTCATCCCGAAATTCGGCGCGCTGATTTTTAGCATTCCGGTTGGTGTACTCGGCGGGGCAACGTTGTTGCTCTATGGGTTGATCGGCATGCTCGGTGTCCGTATTTGGATGGATAACAACGTCAACTTCAACAACCCTGTGAACCTCACTGCTGCTGCGATCGCGTTGGTCGCCGGCATCGGTAACCTGACCTTGTCAATTGGCGCTGTGGAATTGGAAGGAATTGCCTGGGGCTCGGTTGGCATCATGGTGGTATACCCAATTTTGCGTTGGCTGTATGCCCGCATCGGGGAAGGGCAGCGCTAAAGTCCTAGCGTTCGACGGCTATCAACGTTCGACGACAACGACTTCCACTCCGCGTTGTTCCAGTTCTGTTACCAGAGCGCTTGGGGCCGCGGAGTCAGTGATGAGTACGTCGATATCGCCCACGGTGGCAAAACTCACGAGATAATCGCGCCCCAGTTTGCTGGAATCGCACAGCACGACGGATTTGGCAGCGTTGGTCATGAACGCGGTTTTGATCGCAGCCTCTTGGGTATCTGCAGTGGACAAACCGTGTTCGACGGTCAGGGCGTCGGTGCCAATAAAAGCTACATCGGCGCGCTTCAGCGCCAAATACCGCAGCGCTGCCGGACCCACAATCGATTGGGTCATACTGCGTACAGTTCCGCCTAGCAGCTGGACATTGTCTAATCCGTAGGCAGCGAGATTTAATGCACCCGGCAGGCTGTTGATTACGATCTCGAGGTTTGCCGCCCGGTCTGTTTGGCCCAGAAAATCCGCCAACGAATTGTTGGTGGTGCCAGCTCCGATGAAGACAGTGCCGGTCTCAGGGACGAATCGTAAAGCAGCCGTGGCGATGGCGATTTTTGCTTCGGCAGCCGAACGGTTGCGGTCTGCTAGCGGAACTTCGGAGGTCTGGTAGTTATGCGCAGCGCGTGCACCACCACGCACCCGGTGCACAGCGCCGATCTCGTCGAGCGCTGCTAGATCGCGGCGAATGGTCTCGGAAGTTACTGAAAATCGCTCGGCGAGGTCGCCAACTTTAACCCATCCCTCCACTGCAGCCAGGGAAGCGATATGGCGGCGCCGTTCTTCCGCGTACATCTACGTGCAGGGTCCCTTCTGTCGTGCTGGGCTTCGTGGTCTGGGTGGGGTGTTGAGTGTTCTGCGGTGACAGGACGCTGAACTAGAGCTAGTGGTGCAGATGAGCTATAGCTTGCGCATTACAGAGACTACTTTGCCCATGATTTCGGCTTCATCACCAGGGATTGGGCTGAAGGCATCATTGTGCGGTAACAGCCATACCCCTGAAGAATCACGATGAAACTCTTTGACAGTGGCTTCTTCGCCTTCGAGCAAAGCAGCAACAAACTCGCCGACCTCCGCGACCTTTTGCGAGCGCACAACCACCCAGTCACCGTCAAGGATGCCGGCATCTTTCATCGATTCTCCCACGACTTGCAGCATGAACAGATCGCCGCCGCCGACGATTTCTTCGGGCATGGGGTAGTACGAATCAATATTTTCTTCTGCGGTAATTGGCGTGCCTGCAGCGATCCGGCCCAACACCGGTACGTAGCAGTAGCCGGAGGCATCGCCAGGTGCTTCTGGTGTATCTGTAGATTTTGTGCTGCTCACGACGCGCTTGCCGGGTTTTTTCGCATCCGGCATGTTGCGCACAATCATCGCGCGTGGCTTATTGGGATCGCGCTGCAAAAATCCTTTTTCTTCTAATTGCTTTAACTGATAAGCAACCGAAGATGTGGACTGCAGCCCTGCGGTATCACCAATCTCACGAATGCTTGGCGGGTAACCGCGCAGTATCACTGCATCGCGGATAACTTCTAAAATGCGACGTTGGCGGTGGGTGAGCTGTTCGAAAGTAGGTTTCGGCGCGGAGGTTGTGCGTGGGCGCGGCATACATAGCTCCTAAAAGTGTCGTCAGGGAAAATGCGTGCAGAACATCGTTATGTCCTAACTCACATGCTTGCTATAAAACTTACGTGAGAATATGTTTCCGTGTGGCGAAAATGAGTCTAATGCAAACATTTATCGAACACAAGTACTAGTTTTTCGAACGTGTGTGACAGCCGCGTTTTAACCTTCTTTTCAGTTGGATTGAGCAAACCATTCTGGAAAGGAGCGTGAGCATTAAACATGATGCACATTCACCAACAGCTACGGGAAGCACGACTACCCGCTGCTTCGACGCCGGCCGTATCGATCGTTCCAGCGGCCGCACAATGGGAAATATCACGAGAAACCCATGAGGAATTACCACATAGCTCCCGCTCGGACGGTCATGCACCACGTTATCCGGAAGTGATTTGCACCTTGCAACCGCTGTCGGAAATTTCGGGTGCTCATGGCATCCGTGAAACTGCCGCAAGTCCGAAAACCGGTGGCGAACCGGACGAATCTGGCACCGCACAATTTCCGCCATCCGTCGTCTCGAGAGCACAAACTTCAGCAGCGGCGGTGTCATATTTGCTGGGCGCAATGTTAGGGGCGATTCTGGCTGTCGGCGTTGTGTTCGGGATCGGATAATACCCCTGGGAAACCGGCAAATTCCGCAACCCGAGTTTTGGCGGTAGCATCATAAAAGCAGCAGCAAATTTCTAGTGTGCATTCATCAGTAACTAAGGAGCATTGGCGAGGCCGTGTACTGCCCATTTTGTCACCATGAACAATCCAGAGTCGTCGACTCTCGTTTGGTTGATGCCGGGGTTGCGATTCGACGCCGCCGGGAATGCACGGAATGTCATGGGCGGTTTACGACTGTCGAAAAATCAGTTCTGCTGGTGGTCAAACGCAATGGACTCACAGAGCCGTTTTCTCGTGACAAGCTGATCCGCGGAGTTCACCGTGCATGCCAGGGCCGGCCGGTGACGGAAGACTCGCTCAAGCGTCTCGCCCAACAAGTTGAAGAAACCGTACGCGGTCACGGCAGCTCGCAGGTTGATGCTAATGCCATCGGTTTGGCAATCCTGGAACCGCTGCGGGAGCTTGATGAGGTCGCCTATCTGCGTTTCGCTTCTGTCTATAAATCATTCGATAGTGCCCAAGACTTCGAATCGGAAATCCGGCTGATGCGTCGCCGCGAGCGGGAAGACTAGCAAGAAGCCAGGGCATTCCCGTACTGCAGCCCGTATTTTTCTTTGACGGCGCTAGGTTTTCTTCGTCAGCGCATCGACAGCCTTCTTCACTCGGCGCGCCGAAACTGGGTGAGCCGTGCCCAAACGCTGGGCAAACAAACTAACCCGGAGCTCTTCGAGCATCCACCGGATTTTCGCCGCGGCAGGAGACTTCTCTGCACCCGCTGGCAGATTTCGCAATTGATTGCGCAGGTAAGCCCGACAGTCGTCGATGATGTCTTGGCGCTCACCATCTTTATCTGGATCAGCGGCCATATCCGCTAAACGGATCTCCATAGCCTGTAAATAGCGAGGAAGATGGCGTAACTGCTGCAGGCCGTGTGTGCTAATCGCATTTTTCGGCAACAAGAAATCTAATTGCTGTTGCATGTCGTCGATTGCTGGGCCTTCCCATTGCTGCAGCTCGTCGGCAATCTTGGAAAAACGCACCAGACCCGGCGCGAGCGTGACCACTGCCTGCCGAACTTCACCTGGCAACGACTGTGAAATCGTCGCTTTTAGCTCCGCAAATTTTTCCGGGCTCCGTACCGGCCCACCGTGGGCGAGTAATAAATCACGCAACGCCGCGATACGCGCGTCATTGACGAGGCCGTCCGCACCACCGTGTGGGTAATGATCAACAGCAACGCGTTGTTGCAGCGGCAAACCGTTGACCATCTTCTGGGTATTGACGGTAAGCTCACGCAACAACAACGTCAACGTGGCAGTGAGCATGGCCGAATCAGCAGCACTGCGTGTCGGATAATACTGCACGCATAAGCCTTGTTCGCTGATCGTTAACGCTGGATATGCTTTCACAGTGTGCGCATCGACGTCGTGCTCGATTTCTTCGGCAATCGTACCGAGGTTATCGGCAGTCCAGTTCGAGAAATATTCTCGACGAGCAGGCTTTGCAGGTTTCGGTTTGTGAGGAGAGCGCTGCTCAACCTGCTGTACCTTTTTCGTGATAGAGGCGCTAATCTTTCCGGCCTGTCGCTCTTGTAAGGCAGCAAGATCTTTATCACTATCGATGATGTGGCCACGCTTATCAATCGCAGCAAACGTCATCTGCAGATGCGGCTGCAACTTCTCCAAGGAAAAATCGCTGGCATTGATACCCCGCGCACCCAGAGAGCGGAACGCGGTAGTCACTTGGCTTAGCAGATCAGATTCGTAGGGCAGCAGGTGCTCCATCGCGCGGGCTGCAAAATCCGGCGCTGGCACCAGACTGCGTCGTAAAGCTTTCGGCAAACCGCGAATCAGCTCGGTGACTAATTCTTCGCGCAAGCCGGGAACCAGCCATTCGAAAGGCCACGCCTCCACGCTGGCCAGCATCGGCACGGGAATATTGACTGTCACGCCATCACGGCGGTGGCCGGGCTCGAACAAATACTCTAATTCAAAATCCAGGCCTCCGTGTCGCCAATAATCAGGAAAAGCTTGCTCGGTGACCGATTCAGCTTCTTCACTGACCAGCTGCGCCGGGTCGAAATCTAGCAGGTCTGGCTGCTTTTTGCGTGCCTTTTTCCACCAACCATCAAATGCCTTTGAATGGGTGACGGTTTCAGGAATGCGGCGGTCATAAAATTCGAATAAAGCCTCTTCATCGGCGATGATACCGCGCCGACGAGCCTTTTCTTCGTATTCTCCTGCAGCCGACAGCTTGTCTAGGTTGTCGTGAAAGAATTTGTGCGAAGTCTTCCACTCGCCAGCAATCAGGGCATGCTGGATAAACATCGAACGCGCAGTTTCTGGTTCCACGCGGTGGTAGGAAATGGTGCGGTCGGCCACAATAGGTACGCCATAAAGCGTGGAACGCTGCGTCACGACGGCCGCACCCCGTTTGAATGACCACCGTGGATCCGAGTACTGGTGTTTTAACAACGACTGGGCGGCATTTTCCACCCACGAGGGTTCGATGGCAGCCACCCCACGTGCCCACAACTTCGAGGTTTCTACCAGTTCGGAGGCCATCACCAGTTCAGGCGGCTTTTTTGCCACCCCAGAGCCCGGGAAAATCAGAAACTTCGTGCCCCGCGCACCCTGGAATTCCGCCGAATCGCTGATGCGTGCACCAATATTCGACAGCAAGCCGGTCAGCAAGGCACGGTGGACCGCAGCCACGTCACCGGAGAATTCGCCGTCTGCAAACCTCAGCTCCGAAGCGTGCGCAGAGTTTTTCTCCGGTAGTTCCCAGTTCATATCGCGTGCAATGTCTTTGAGCTGGCGCACCAAATCAGACCACTCACGGATGCGCATGAAGTGCAAAAATTCTTCTTTCATCCGCTTGCGGAACTGGTTTCCTGACAGCTCGGCGCGCTGGCTGGTGATATAACCCCACAAAGACAACAGCCCGAGAAAGTCACTGGTGCGAGAACGAAAACGCGCATGTGCTTGATCGGCCTGCTGTTGTTTTTCTAGTGGGCGTTCACGCACATCCTGCAGCGTCATGGCAGCAACCAGAATGATGACGGGCTCCAAACACTGCAATTTTTCTGCTTCGACCAACATGCGAGCTAAGCGTGGGTCCACCGGGATCCGCGCCAGCTGTCGACCGATCTTCGTTAAACGTGGCGCTGCATCGGCCGCTGGAGGGGAAGCGATGGCGTCGAGTTCGTCGAGCAGCACCAAGCCATCGCGTACCGCCTTCGGCTCCGGTGGTTGCACAAACGGGAAGTCCGCGACGGTACCAAGCTGGAGTGAAGACATTTGCAAAATTACGCTCGCCAAGTTGGTGCGCAGAATCTCCGGATCGGTAAATTCCGGACGTGCGGCGAAATCTTCCTCGGAATACAACCGAATCGCAATACCATCAGCGATACGGCCGCAGCGCCCCGCACGCTGATTCGCGCTCGCCTGCGAGATCGGCTCAATGGGCAGACGCTGCACCTTCGTGCGCGTGGAATACCGTGAAATGCGTGCGGTGCCGGTATCAATCACATAATGAATTCCTGGTACGGTCAGCGAGGTTTCTGCAATATTGGTCGCCAGCACGATGCGCCGCTTGTTGTGTGGGGCAAAAACCCGGTGCTGTTCCTGATTCGATAACCGACCGAACAACGGCACGATTTCCACGCCGCGCCAATGTTTTTTCTCTAGCGCATCTTGGGCATCCCGAATATCTCGTTCTCCCGGGAAAAAGCACAAAATATTGCCGCTACCTTCGGCAAGTAACTCTTCCACCGAGGTGCACAGGCCATCCAGCGGCTCAATGGCGACGGTTTTGCCATCCACCTCAATCTCCAATGGACGGTAGCGCACCTCGACGGGGTAGGTTCGTCCAGAAACCTCGATAATCGGGGCAGGTTCGTGTGTGCGCGGATCGCGGAAGTGCTCGGCAAAACTCTCCGGATCAATCGTTGCTGAGGTAATGATCAGTTTGAGTTCTGGACGCTTGGGCAGCAGTCGCTTGAGATAGCCCAACAGGAAATCGATATTCAGGCTGCGCTCGTGTGCCTCGTCGATAATGATCGTGTCGTAGGCATACAGGTGCGGATCACGCTGCAATTCTGCAAGCAAGATACCATCGGTCATCAATTTGACCGCGGTGTGCTTGCCGACGCGATCGTCAAAGCGAATCGCATAGCCCACCGACTCACCGATTGACTGTCCTAGTTCGTCACTAATGCGCTCTGCCACCGTGCGGGCTGCCAATCGACGTGGCTGCGTGTGGCCGATCAAGCCGGAACGCCCACGGCCTAACTGCAAACAAATCTTCGGGATCTGTGTGGTTTTACCCGAACCCGTCTCACCTGCGATTACCACGACCTGGTTTTTCGCAATCGCTGCAGAAATCTCCGCAACGCTGTGGCTCACCGGCAATTCATCGGGAAATTCAATGGGCGGTATAGCTTGCTCAATCGCAGGGATACGGGCAGCTGCTCGCTCTAAATCTTGTGCGATAGCACGTAACGCCCGCTCAGCTTTGGCTTTGGATAGCCGACGACGAAATCGCTGCTGGTCGGCCAAGCGGAGTTCGTCGAGCCGTTGGTACAACTCTTTTTTGGTGACAGCAGCTGGTTGCTGCCGGTGTGTATCGGTAGATGAGGTTGCGGGCGCTGATGACGGGTTCATAGCAGGAGAGGAGGGCTGGTGGGGGTGGTGTGAACTATTCATGGCGATTGCCCTAGTCTAGTCGTCACTAATCTGGTAATCCTAACTCTAGGTAGGATGTAAATTGAGAATGGTTTTCGTCAACGTGCAGTGGGCTGTACACAACAGACTACGGACAGCGCACAACGGATACGGCGAAAACGGATACGGCGAAAGAGTGCAAATAGAGGACAGAGAAAGGTAGGTGCCGGTCATGACTAATCCTCCACATGACGGAACAAACCCTCCACACGATGGCGATAACGAAGATAAACCCTATTATCCGCCAAGCAATCACCCGGAAGACCGGACAGATTTCGGTTACGCCGGTGCGGAACAAGCAGCATACGGAGCCTATGCCGGGAGCGCCGATGACGGCGCACACGCAGCAGGAGCCAACGCTACCGGTGCGTCTGCTGCCCAGGCTGGCCCAGCCGGCAAAATTGATGTGCTCCAGGCAGTTTCATGGGGCTTTTCGACAACCTTCAAAAACGCCAAACTGTGGTTGCTGATCGGGCTTATCATCTTCCTTGCAATCATTGGCGCCGCTGCTGCCAATTTCGCGATCCTTGCTAGCAGTGGAGTCTTTGATAATCCGGAAGAACCCGCCGCGGGCGCTAATGCCACCGGTGACGCAGCGAGCACGGTGTTCACCTTGATCATCATGCTGGCAACCTTAGTATTAGCCCCGTATCTTTATCGTCTTGCACTTTTCCAGGTCGACGACCCAAACACGGGGTGGGGGCACCTGTGGAAAGACACGCCTGTCCTTCGTGCGATCGGGGTTATGCTGTGCACCGGAATCGTCAGCACAATCCTGTACCTCGTCACGCTGTTCCCGGTGAGCCGAGGCTTTGGCGATGCTGTCACCGACGAAACTTCGATTGGTGCCTCGGAATTAGTACTCATGCTCGTAGGCGCAGTAGCGATGCTCGTGTGGTCCATCGTCAGTGCGTTTATGCAATGGGCAGCCGCCAGCGGTCAATTCGGATTCAGCGCAAGCTTCCGCGCTGGCTGGAAGATCGGGTGGAGTAACTTCGGCAGACTTCTGCTTTTCATCATCGTTGCCAATATCGCAATGACTATCTTCGTGGTCATCACCCTGTCGTTAGGCATCATCGTGATTATGCCGGCTTATTGCCTGATGATGGCGCACATGTTCCGACAAGCAGTGGGGCATGAATCCTACTAAGCATTCCAGGCAGCCGGTGCTTCCAGTTGCCTGAGCAAAAATCAGTTGCGCGCCCGGAAATCGGTTGCGCGCTCGAGTGCGGCTTCGTGGGCGCGTTGTAAGACCGCCCCCAGGGCTTCATAGTCATCACCGCGAGAGCTTGAGGCCCGGTAAACCAACCCGATTGTGCGATCTGCTTGCACATCAGTGGAAAAATGAGACACTGACAGTCCGGGCTTGCGGCATTCTGCGTCCAGCGCGGATTCCGGAACTAAAGTAGCTCCGAAGCGGGCGACGACCAATTGCATGATCGTGGTCAGTGATGCTGCACGCGTGACCCACGAATTCTGTGATGGTGGCTGCCGATCTATCCGCCGGCACAGCTCAAGCACCTGGTCGCGCAGGCAGTGGCCGTCGTCAAGCAACAGTAATTCGACATCGTGCAAGGCATCCAAACTGAGGTCATGGCGATTAGCTAATTCGTGCTTGTCATCGACAACTACGGCCATTTTTTCGGTATATAAGGGCTTTTCTACCAGCGCCGAAACCTTGGCGGGCAGGGCTATCATCGCGACGTCGATCTGCCCATCACGTAGTTGTTGCACTAAGTGATTCGTCTGCTCTTCCACGATGCGCAAAGTTAAATTCGGATATTCTGCAGCTGTGGTACGTAAGACGTCGGGCAAAATATAGGGCGCGACAGTGGGGATGATTCCAAGAGTTAACGGGCCGTCCAACGTGCCCGCAGAGCCACGGGATTCGGTGACGAAAAGTTCTGCGGCCTGCAGCGTCGCCAGCGCATAGGGGAGAAGTTGCTCACCAGCGGCAGTCACGATGACTTTACGAGTTGAGCGTTCGATCAGCTGTACACCCAAGCCTTGCTCAAGGGTGACCAACGCCTGTGATAATGATGGCTGGGAGATGCCCAACTTCGTAGCTGCGGTGCCAAAGTGGCGATTCTCCGCAACGGTCGCAAAAGTGCGTAGCTGTGACAGTGTCGGGCTAAACTCCTTATTAGACATAACTATCAGTTTATCTAATAATTTAGTACGTAGCTATCAATACCCGTGGAGGGGAACTCATGACGAAAGCAATCGTGGTTGGCGCAGGCATGACTGGGTTGTCGACAGCCTGGTATCTCCAAGAACGCGATTACGATGTAGAAATCATCGACAAAGTTGGCGTCGCCGCTGGCGCATCCTGGGGTAACGCTGGCTGGTTGGCTCCCGGTAAAACCATCCCACTGGCTAATTCCGGCTTGTGGGGTTACGGTCCGACCGCGCTGTTCGATAAAGACGCAGCGCTTAGCGTACCCCCGCGGATCGATCCCAAATTGTGGTCCTTCGTTGCCCAGTTCATGGCCCGGGCGAATCAACGGTCGTGGGATAAAACCATGGCCGCGCTGACCCCCATCGACAAAGCCGCTTTGGGCGCCTACGACGAGCTTATCGACGGTGGCGTCGACGCCGTAGCCCATGATGTACCGTTTATCACTGCGTTTCAGAACGAGAGCGCGGTCGCCGATGTGATCGAAGAAATAGAAGGCGCGGCTCGTCACGGCCAAAATGTCCCTTTTGATGAAATCACTCGCGAGGAAGCCTTGCGGTATGCGCCGATGTTGTCCGAACGAGTACAAACCTTTTATAAGCTCGGCGGGCAGCGCTACATCGAACCACAGGTCTTTTGCCACGCTATCGCGCAGGCTGTGACCTCCCGTGGTGGGAAGATCACGACGGGAGCGGAAGTCACCCACGTGCAGTCCACCCGCAAACCAGTAGTTCGCCTGTCCACCGGTGAGTCGAAGTCTGCTGATGTGGTGGTCATCGCCACCGGTGCCTGGCTGCCAGACCTGGCACGATCGTTGGGTGTGCGCACTAGTGTGCAGGCAGGCCGCGGCTATTCTTTCACCGTACGGACAGATACCGAAGCCAAATACCCGATCTATCTGCCGGAGATGCGCGTGGCATGTACTCCCGCACCAAGCCGCGGGAGATTCCAATTGGCCGGAACCATGGAATTTCGTGGTCCCGACGAACCATTTCAGCCCCGACGCATCGAATCCATCATCAATGTCACAGCCCCGATGTTTAATGGCATTGACTGGAATGACATCGAAGACGAGTGGGTAGGCTCGCGACCCGTGACGCCGGACGGGCTACCGCTTATCGGGCGCACCCAAGTGCCGAACGTCTATGCTTGCGGCGGCCATGGTATGTGGGGTGTGGTGCTTGGCCCGATTTCCGGTAAATTGCTCGCGCAACAGATCGCTACCGGAGTTACCGACCCGATCCTGGATCCGTTCGACCCGCTGCGCTAGCGATCGATGCGTAGTTGGCGCAGTCGCACTTCCCCGGCCTCGTCGCTGGCGTCCAGGTCGACGACAGCGACGAATTGGAAATCGTTGTTGCCCTCAGGGTCCTTAATAATCTGGCGCACTGGCCACAGACGTGAGCGTGCCGAAGCATCCAGGTGGAAAAATTCTGGGCCGCGTGCATCTGGGCCGGTGTCTAAGTCGGTGTAGGCATCGAAATAATCATCCAATGCGTCGCTGACATCGGGGTAGTCATCCAAATAATCCAGCAACTGCTCCAAGCGTTCTTCCTGTTCGAGTGCGAACAACTGCACTAGGCGGAACATGTAGTTGCGCACCATGATCTTCAACGCCCGTGGGTTCGCACTCAATGCGGTTGGATCATCGACGCCGAAAGCGAGTTCTTGATCCACGCGCTCTTGTGAAACCGGAGCGTCGTCATCGGTCATCGTCGCCCATTCGTCGACAAGCGAGGAGTCCACCTGTTGAATCAATTCGCCGAGCCACACGATGACGTCGGAAAGCTCGTCGGTTTTGGCTTCGGCGGGCACCGAATGGCTCAGAGTACGCCAGGCGTCGGTGAGGTAACGCAACACCACGCCCTCTGAACGAGCGAGGCCATAAGTGGCGATAAGGTCGGAAAACGTCATGGAATTTTCCAACATGTCGCGTACTACAGATTTCGGCGAGATATCGAATTCCCGTGCCCACGGGTGGCCCTGGCAGTAGGTTTCAAAAGCCTCATCGAGTTCTTCGCGGCGCGGCATTGGCCAGGTAATTTCCTCGATGATCTTCATCCGCTCGGTGTAATCAACGCCTTCGGCTTTCAGCGCATTGATCTCGTCACCACGCGCGGCAGACTGCTGGGCCTGCAGGAGTTGGCGCGGATCATCCAAGATCGCTTCGAACGTCGAAATCACATCCAAGGTATACGTTGGTGATTCACGATCCCACAGCTCAACTGCTGCCAACGCGAACGGAGCTAACGGCTGGTTCAGGGCAAAATCGCGCTGTAAATCTTCAGTGAGGTGGTAGCGTCGCCCCTGCTCATCGATTCCATCCGGAGAGTCCGGTTTGTCGACGATACCTGCATTCCGGAGCCCACGAAATAGCGAGATTGTTGCCAGAATCGATTGGTTTTGTTGGGTGTGGGTGTCGTGGTTGGTGCGCAACAGATGCTTGGCATGCTCATAGAGATCACCTGGGCGGCCAATGAGGTTCAACAGCATCGCGTTGCTCATGTGGAACTGGCTGCTCAGCGGTTCTGGTTCGGCAGCAATGAGACGCTCATAGGTTTTTTCCGACCATGAGACCTCGCCGTCGCGCGGAGCCTTCTTTTTTAGTTTCTTCAGTCGTTTCGGGTCATCCCCGGCTTTCCGACGCATCTTAGCGTTCTCGATCTCAAACTCTGGCGCAAGCACGACGACGGTGCCTTCGGTGTCATAACCGGCGCGACCGGCGCGACCAGCAATTTGGTGGAATTCGCGGGATTTCACAATGCGCTCGCGCCGACCATCGAATTTTGCCAGGCCGGTCATTAACACAGTGCGGATGGGGATGTTGATGCCCACTCCGAGTGTGTCCGTCCCGCAAATGACTTTCAGCAAACCGGTTTGTGCCAGTTTTTCGATCAACCGGCGATATTTTGGCAGCATACCGGCATGGTGTAGCCCGATCCCGCGGCGTACCATTTTCGACAGCTGCTTGCCGAAGGTAGTGCTGAAGCGGAAGTTCCCGATTTCGTCGACGATGCGTTGTTTTTCTTCGGCGTTCAAAAATGAGGTGCCGGTCAGTGATTGCGCTTGTTCGGTGGCTTTGCGCTGCGAGAAATGGACGACATAGATCGGTGCTTTGTTGTCTTCGACGAGATTGTTGATCATCTCTTCCACGGCGATGAACTCGTAGCTAAACGACAACGGGACCGGGCGAGTAGCACCAGAAACTAGCGTGGTGTTGCGCCCAGTGCGCTGGCTGAGATCTTCGCGCAACCAGTCGACGTTGCCCAGCGTGGCGGACATCAAAATGAACTGCGCCTGCGGCAATTCCAGAAGCGGTACCTGCCACGCCCACCCGCGGTCGGGTTCGGAGTAGAAATGGAATTCGTCCATCACGACTTGGTCTATGCAGGCATTTTTGCCGTCGCGCAGCGCAATATTCGCGACGATTTCCGCGGTGGCAGCGATGATGGGGGCGTTGCCGTTGACGGTGGCATCTCCCGTCATCATGCCGACGTTTTCGGGCCCAAAGACTCCACAGAGTGCAAAAAACTTTTCGCTGACCAGTGCTTTAATTGGTGCGGTATAAAACGAGCGTTTGCCTTCGGCGAGACAGAAAAAGTGCGCCGCCGTGGCCACCATGGTCTTGCCGGAACCGGTGGGCGTCGACAAGATCACGTTATCACCGGTCAAGGCGGCAAGGCTCGCTTCTTCCTGGGCTGGGTACAGCGAGATATTTTTCTCACGGGTCCATCGCAGAAATGACTCCCATATGGATTCTTCCAATAAGGAGGAAGGCACTTCTGACAAATCTGGCACTACGTCGTTGAGATTCACACTCACCACCGTAGTCGATAGTCGATCAGCGAAACATTACTCGCTGTCGTCGTCGCGAGAGTCGTTATCTAGAGAGTCGAGGAACCGTTCGAACGAGGCACCGATCTCTTCGCCGGTGGGCATGTTCTGCTCGCCGGGTAAAATCGCCTGAGGATTTTTCTCGCGATACCGCTCCAATCCCTCGTCGAATTGCTCCTCTAACCCTGCAACCAGTGACTGGACCTCATCCGCCTGTTCGACCTGTTCTTCTAATTGGTGATTAACACGCTGAATATCGTGGTCCAGACTGCCCAAAGGGAAATCCAGCCCACTGACGCTTGCCACCGACCGCAACAGGTTATAGGTTGCTAGCGGATACGGTGATGATGCCAGATAGTGGGGCACGTGAGCGGTGTATCCGGCGACGTGGCGCCCGCGCTTGTGCAGTGCTCGTTCGAGAAAAAGTGCCGCAGAGCCAGGCACCATCAATTTTTGATCCCAGGAAACCAGACGATCAATCAACTTCGGTGAGTGGCCGTGCCCGGAGATCGTCATCGGCCGCGTGTGCGGAACAGTCATCGGTGCCGCATAAAGACAAATTGTCTGCTGTACGTCGAGCTTATCTGCGAGGTCAGCGACAGCTTCGGTAAAAGAATTCCAACGCAGGTCCGGTTCTGGCCCAGACAGCAACAAAAACGGCCTTCCTTGGCTATCGCGTAAGGCCTTGATATCAATTTCGGTATCTTCGATCTCGACTGGTTGGTTATTAGCGATGGTGACCGCCGGGCGCCGCGAACGATAGTCGATGAGCTCATCGGAATTAAACGTGGCGACCGGGCGATGATCAAGTGCTGAAACGAGGTGATCAGCCGCGTTTTCTACTGCCATGCCGGCATCAGCGTATCCGTTTAATGCCACCACGAGGGTTAGCCCATCGTCGGAATTCGTCCCCACATCGGGCGCCGGATATTCCAGTTCATAAATCTCACGTGCTTCGTCGTACATAGGCGTACCTCCTCATTGCATTCTATCGCCGATTGCACCCCGATGACATGTTTCATTGACTCGTTTCCATGACACGTTGTTGAGCACAGCACCTGCGTCGCTGGGGAAGCGTTTCTACGGTGTACAACAGCTGAAGTGGTGTGTCTATTCCCGCAGTGCTGGTGCAAGCTAGATTTGAGAAAGCCTGTGGATAACTTGAGTTATCCACAGAAAAACGCTTATCGACGCTCATCGCCTGGTAGCGAGCAGGCACGGGGTCGATACTGGCAGCCATGAGCCAACAGCATAGGAAAAGACCACAGAACGCGACCGCACAAGGCCGCACCGACGAATCCACGGGAACAGCGCCGCATGCATCCACGCCGGATGAACTCATTGCCAACCTGCCGGGGCTCTTAGGGTTCTATCCGGAAGAATCCCTGATCGTGCAAGGCTATTATTCGCGCGATGATGGCAGCGCATATATCGGTCCCACGGTTCGTGTCGATTTATCAGATGAGCTGCCGTTCGCAGAAATAACCCGGTACCTGGACAACGCGGAGTGTTCGTTCCACGTGGGCTTTGTCGTCACCACGCAACTAGGCGCTGGCCTCGCCTCCGATAGTGGCTACCTGCTGGAACAATTGCCGTGGTGGCATGCTCTGCGACACGCTTGGCTTGTCGACGAGATCAGCCTCATGGGGTGTTGGTTAGTCGAAGAAACCCGTCAAGGAGCGAATTATCAATTGCTGTTCGGCAGCCAGATTCTTGACGACGCGGGCACTCCGGAAATCTGGCGCAGCGGGCAGGTTGCCTCAGTGCTCGGCTCACCGGCGATGCGTCCCTGGAGTAAAAGGAATGAACTGCCGAGTCTGACTCGCGATGAGGCATTCGCGTACCTGCTGGGTGACAAAGATGAGCAACGCGATGAGGAATGCGCTAGTCGCACACAGCGAGTTCTGCGTACTGCAACGCAACTGGACTCGCGGGAAAAATCTGCGCAAGAAGAGGCTGCGCCGTTGCTAGCCGGAATCGAAGCGTCAGGTTTGTGCGCCGCAGAGCTACTGAAAGAAACCGATATCGTAGAAGCGGCGGGACTGTGGATGGCAACTACTGCGAGCCGTGACGAGGTCATGGAAGTGATGGTGCGTCATGCTGAATCTGCGCAAGAATTGTTGATCGCCGTTGTGCGCAGTTTTAGCGGACTGCCACGAATCAATGCGTTAGCTGTGCTCGCAATAGTTTTTCTTGAGCGTGACAAAGTGCTGCAAGCTAGCCAAGCGCTCACGGTGGCGTTGCATGAAGATCCCGATCACCGCATGAGTCAATTATTGTTTGCGGCAGTCAGCGCGGGCGCCCATGATTCAGCCTTGGCTGCTATTAAGCGTGCGATCCGTGATGAGAATGGGCACGAGAGCCCAAATGCCGGGTAAACTCCCAGGCGTCGCGGACGATGGTGGCAAGGTCGGTACGTTGCGGTTCCCACCCAAGTTCGGCCGTGATCTTAGCGGAGGAGGCAATCAACGTGGCTGGGTCTCCGCTACGACGCGGCGCAAGCTCGGCAGGGATGGGGTGTCCGGTGGTCTCGCGTACTTGCGCGATGACTTGTTTGACGGAATAACCGTCGCCTGAGCCGAGGTTATAGATTCTGTGGTTACCTGAGCTGTTGGATTCCAGTGCCAACAGATGTGCTGCAGCCAAATCGCGGACGTGAATATAGTCACGCACGGCAGTGCCATCGGCAGTGGGATAATCATCGCCGAAAATCATGATTTTTTCGCGGTGGCCCAACGCCACCTGCAGGATTAGTGGAATCAGGTGGGTTTCGATTGCCCGGTTTTCCCCAATGCTCCCGTAAGCACCAGCGACGTTGAAATAACGCAGTGAGGTCGCGGCCAGCCCATGCGCTGTGGCATAAGAACTGATCATGTGATCGATGGAGAGCTTGCTAGCTCCGTAAGGATTGGTAGGAGCTGTTGGTGCCGATTCGAGAATCGGCACTGTCTTCGGCTCGCCGTAGGTTGCGGCTGTTGACGAAAAAACAAGATTATTCACACCGTGGGTGCGCATGGCGTCTAATAAACGAAGCGATGTGACGACATTGCCATGCCAATAAAGCTCAGGGGATGTAACGGATTCCCCAACGAGGCTGCGGGCGGCGCAGTGCACCACCGCATCGACGCTGTACTGTGCCAGTGTCTCGTCGATCACTTGTGTTAATTCGCCTTCGACGAGGCGGGCCCCGGCTGGTACCGCGAAACGATTTCCGGTGGAAAAATCATCGATAATCGTGACCTCGTGGCCAGCTTCGAGCAGTACCGCGCTGCATACGCTTCCGACGTATCCAGCACCACCAGTGACCAGCACATGCATACTAAATTTGCTCCCGTGAATTAGTACTGGCAGCGCGTAGGCCGCGCTGCACGCGCTTACTTGGTTGCGATACGGACCGCGTGTCCAAGCGTCTCGTTCAACACGACCTTTGGGCCATCGCCGGCGGTCAAAATAACCGAGTGACCGTAGTTGACGACGTTGACGGTAGCACCGACGACGATTCCAGCTTCGGTGAGCTCACGCAGGCGGTCACCTTCGACCTGCAAGATCTCGTTGATCTGGGCAACGGTACCTTCGATTTCTTCTTCTTCTGGAAGATCAATCGCACGCGCAACCTTAGGTACCGAGGGGGCATCGACACCCAGTTCATCTAATGCTGGAACTGGGTTACCAAATGGCGAACGGGTGCAGTCTTTCACGATGGAGGTCACGCGACGCTCCACGTTATCGCTCATGACGTGCTCCCAGCGGCATGCTTCGTCGTGCACATCGTGGATATCAACGCCGAGGACTTCGGTCAGCAGAAGTTCGGCCAAGCGGTGCTTGCGCATCACTTTGGTGGCTAATTCGCGGCCGCGAGCGGTCAAATCTAAGCTGCGATCTGGGCGCACGTGTAGTAGCCCGTCACGCTCCATGCGGGCAACAGTCTGGGAGACCGTCGGGCCAGATTGTTCTAAACGCTCCGCGATACGAGCGCGAAGTGGGGTGATGCCTTCTTCTTCAAGCTCATAGATGGTACGCAGGTACATCTCTGTCGTATCGACTAAGTCCCTCACTCTGGGAAACCTTCCTGTTATTCGTCTAATGCCTGTGAATCATTCTAGCGCAAAATGAAGGCCTGGTACGGAACTACCAGACCTCCTGTACTCCGCTAAGGAGCTAATACATCGTGCCTATAACGCATATTCGCGCAGTCGATCAGCTCGGTGGCCATCGCGAAGCTTTGCCATCACTTCACGCTCAATCTGGCGCACGCGCTCACGGGACAGCTCAAAACGGCGGCCAATCTGGTCGAGTGTGCGAGGCACACCATCATCTAAGCCATAGCGCAAACGAATGACGTCTTGTTCGCGCTGTTCGAGCGTACCGATGACATCGCGGATGTCTGAATGGCGCAACGAGGCGACAACGGCCGATTCTGCGTCGGTCGCTTCTGCATCTTCGATGAAATCTCCGAGCGGAGCTTCCTCATCTGCACCCACCGGCATGTCCAAAGAGACTGGATCGCGTGACTGGTGCAGCAGCATCTCGATTTTGTCCTCCGGAATGCCGGATTCTTCGGACAGCTCTTCGTTTGTCGCTTCACGGCCTAGTGACTGATACATTTCGCGCTTGATGCGAGAAAGCTTATTGACTTGCTCCACCAAGTGCACCGGTAGGCGAATGGTGCGAGATTGATCTGCCATGCCACGGGTAATTGCTTGGCGAATCCACCACGTCGCATACGTGGAGAACTTAAAGCCTTTGTCATAATCGAATTTTTCCATGGCGCGAATTAGGCCCAAGTTGCCTTCTTGGATCAGATCCAGCAGTGGCATCCCACGGCCGGTATAACGCTTCGCCAACGACACTACGAGTCGCAGGTTTGCTTCCAGCAGGTGAGAGCGAGCCTTTTTACCTTGCTTCGCCAAAATCTTCAGGTCACGCTTTTTGGCGCGAGTCAAGTGCTGCTCGGGATCGTTCAGCAGATGTTGAGCGTAGAGTCCGACCTCAATTTGTTGGGCTAATTCGATCTCATCATCGGCGGTCAAAAGATCGGTCTTACCGATGCCGTTGAGATAAACACGAACCAAATCCGCACTAGGATTGTCGTTGGTATGGCCACGACGGGAGCCGCGATCCTGCTCTTCTTCGTCGAATTCTTGCACGGGAGCGGTAGTCACTGTGATGGCCTCCTCAAGTTGCCGTTTACATAGCTAATAACGGCTCGTTGCCCGTGATTGTTCCCTGTGTCATGGCAGGGGTGATAATCGGGGGTGATTAAGGTCGCAGGGGTAACAATTTCCGGTATAAGGCGTTACCAATCTTTAACTCAATACTTACCTGTACGCGCATACGGGCATGGCACAGTTTTTACGTCTCTACCAGCACGGTGAACGGTCCCTGGTTTACCGACGAGACTTCCATCATTGCTCCGAAGCGCCCGGTCGCAACCTCTAATCCGCGCCCGCGTAAGTCCTCGACGATTGAGTTGATGATCGGCTCCGCGATTTCGGCCGGCGCTGCTTGCGACCACGACGGG
Organism: Corynebacterium drakensteinense; assembly: GCF_041224285.1. NCBI lineage: Bacteria > Bacillati > Actinomycetota > Actinomycetes > Mycobacteriales > Corynebacteriaceae > Corynebacterium > Corynebacterium drakensteinense. The sequence continues at coordinate 106,051 of NZ_JAXOFP010000002.1, read as the reverse complement.
CGTCGACCTTTCGCGGTCTGCCCGTAAAGGGTGAATTGGCTCACCACCAATACTGGGGCGTCTAAATCAGTCACGGATTTTTCACCATCTAAAATGCGCAACTCAGCAATCTTTTTCGCCATCTTCTGCCATGCTGCAGCATCGTCGGCATCATTCACGCTTACGCCAACGAGTGCGAGGATGCCCCCGGTCTCCGGTGCAACAATCTTGCCGACGACGTCACCATCGACTGCGACGCTGGCTGACGAAACACGCGTTAAAACTGCTTTCATCTGCTCTGCCTCCTAGGACTCATTGTCTGCGTCGGCACCCGCGTCAGCGTCGCCGAGTGCCTCGGCGTCGACAAGCTCAGCGGGAAGAACCATTCCATGTCGGACTAGGTCGACAATTACCCCAATTGCTTCGTCGAGCAATTCGTCGTCGCTAAGCCCATGGCCCAAGGCATACATGGCAACGACTTCTTCCAACGGCAATCCGTCGGGGTGTAAACCGGCAACGATCGCAGCGACATGCTCGTCGACTTCATGCGACCACCGGGGGCCATCCATGCGAGTAAGCCGGTAGACCCGTGGGCTAAAGCCCATGCCAGCAGCCGCGTCGGGAACCTCAACGATCTCGCGCGCGAGCTGCGGGCGCAATTGAAACCGGGAGCTTGCGATGTCGGATTTCGATTGCTCCCGTAGCCAAGCTGCACGCTGGAAGTATTCTTCGACTTCGTCGGCAAGCCGGTCGTCAAATGCCTGGGGAATTTCTTCAGCGATGATTTCTGATGGCTGGTCGCCGATATCTTGGATTGCGACGTAGCCGAATCCGATTGCGGTGACATCGTGCGTGGAAAAGTGCTGCAGCCACTGCGCGAAGCGCTCACTCGCCTCATGCGAGCGTGGATCAATTGCTTCATCGCGCAGCCACGTGCTGACGTAATGGGCCGGATCAGCAAAATCCCGCTGCAAGACCCACGCTGCAACACCACGGCTCGGCAGCCAACTCGCAACACGATGTTGCCAAGGTTGGCCGTCAACGTGCACCCATGAAGCCAATAGATACGCTGCGCCGCCCGGTGCGAGGTAACTGGGTGCTTCCGAGATCACGAGCTCACTCGCACCATCTAAGTCCAAGCCGGAATCGCGGTAGGTGTGCGCAATTTCTTGCGAGCCCACCACAAACGGTGGGTTGGCAACGATGCGGTCGAAGCGCTGTCCGGCTACCGGAGAAAACCATGAACCAGCTAACAGTGTGACATCGTCGGCGATGTTTGCGCCGCGCACTGTGGCATCGGCAAGCGCCAGAGCGCGAGTCGAGACATCCGTACCCGTAATCTTTTGTGCTGACCCGGCTTGACCCAAAATCTGCACACCCGAGCCAGTGCCTAAATCGAGCACCGAATCAACCGGGGTAGTGGGGCAGAACTGCAGCAGCGATAATGACGCGGCACCGACGCCGGGGACATGATCTTCGGCGGCATCTTGCCGCACCATGGCGGCGTCGGGATCAGAAAAGACCCAGCGCGATTTTCCATTAATGATATGCGGCCGGACATCAATGACGACGCGCACTATCGCCGGGCCGTGATGCACCGCAATATTGGCGTCGATGACTTTGGCGGCTAATTCGTCGCCAAGCAACTGGAAAAACTCGTTCTTTTCTACCGGATCGCGGAGAATAAATGCTTGGATCAGTTGATCTAATTCTTTTCCGTGTTGGGTGCGAAAACGCAGTGCTCCGGGATCACCACGGTGCAGGGCAGAAAGGTATTCCGGCCCGAGGTGTGCGCTCAAACCTGCGGAGTCAAACCCCACGGCGGCAAAATGCGCGATTAACTCGCTGGCTGCCTCGCCAATTTTCTCGGCAGGATTTGGTGTTGCGGGATTGAGGTCTGCGGGATTCGACATCGCGGAGTTCAGGCCTGCGGCGTTCAAGCCTGCGGCATTTGGGTCCGTCGAATTTTTGGATGCTGGATCAGTGGAATGTGGATGCGTGCTCATCGCTTTTCATTGTAGTGCCCTGCATAGTGCTGGGCTTTGTCAAGGAGGAGCGTGCCGTTCAAGCAGGACAGTGCCGTTCAAGCAGAGCAGCATCGAGTGACCAGAACAGCGTCGGAAAGCACCGGTTTCACCTCGTTGCCCTCGGCATGCGGGCGTGTCAGCTAAGCATGCGCACCCGGCGCACCCCGTCGAGGCTAATCGTCGGATTCAGCAGCGGAATCGTGCGGTGTTGCATCAATAATTCCTGGTGGCAGCGCCTGTTGTGCCTGTCCAGCATGCTGGCCTGCTCCGGAGGTATCTATTTGTTGCATAGTGTTGCGATCGGCCTGACGCGCGATCGCAGGCTTATACATCCGTGGTTGGCGCTTATCTTTCGGGGTGCCCTCCATATTGGCGATCATTACGGCAATCCACGGCAGGGGAAAGGTCAGCGACGCCAAAATAACTGGAATGAGCACCCAGTCCCAGGCCAAATACATGCCCACGCAAGCTAAAGTGAGCGGAACACGCAAAAACTGTAAGAACGCATACCACCATTCACGCTTCTTGCGATCCTGCGAACGCGTGATCCGCGCAGTGGTGATCAGAACAGGTTTTTCGCGATGGGAGCGATTACGGAAGCGCTGCCAGACAGAGCGACGTTGCGAATCTGGTCTCCGGGTGCCACGTGAGCTTCCGTAAGTCATAAACTCCACCCTAGAGGCTGGCTACCCAAAATCCTACGAATACGGCAAAATGGATGGCCATGACGAGCACATCAACCCAAACCCTCGAGCGCCCAGAAACCCGCGATCAAACCGGGACCGACGACGACACCCCGAAGTTTTTCCACTACGTAAAAAAGAATCAGATTGTAGCTTCTGCAGTCAGTGGCAAGATGATTGTTGCCCTATGCGGAGAAAAATTCCCGGTGCGCAAACAAGCGAAACCAGGTTCTCCGGTATGCCCAAAATGCCAGGAAATCTATTCCGGCCTGCGCAAGAAGTAATGGTGGTAGTGAGTGGCGAGATCTCGTAGCTTTAACAATAATTCCAGCCTGCGCGCGTGGCAGCAGGCTGCCTTGCACAAGTTCTTGACGACGCGCCCCCGCGATTTCATGGCGGTGGCAACCCCGGGTGCGGGTAAAACCACCTTTGCCATTCGGGTCGCCACCGAGCTTTTGGAAGATTACTCTGTCGACCGCATTATCGTTGTCGTACCCACTGAACACCTGAAACGACAGTGGGCAGCTGCCGCGCGCCGGGTCGGGGTGTCGTTGGACGACCATTTCACAAACTCTGCAGCGATCAACCACGCCTACGACGGAATAGTTGTCACCTATGCGCAGGTCGGCATGCACCCAACGAAGCACCATGCTCTGGCCTCCACGAAACGCACCCTGGTTATTCTCGATGAGATTCACCATGCAGGTGATGCGAAAAGCTGGGGTGATGGAGTCCGCGAAGCCTATGACACAGCGGAATATCGCTTAGCGCTGACGGGTACTCCGTTTCGTTCCGATAACTCGTATATTCCCTTCGTCCGCTATGAAGAAGACGGGGAAGGCCACGAGATTTCCCAAGCCGACCACACCTATGACTATGGCGATGCGCTTGCCGACGGAGTTGTGCGCCCGGTGGTTTTTCTGGCCTATTCGGGTGAGGCCACCTGGCGCACTAGCGCGGGCGAGGAAATTTCTGCGCGCTTGGGAACGCCTTTGAGCGCGGAAGAAACCGCGCGTGCTTGGCGGACTGCCTTGGACCCGAAAGGCGAATGGATCCCTGCCGTGTTGCAGGCTGCGCACACCCGCCTGGAGCAAATCCGGACCAATATGCCTGACGCAGGTGGCTTGGTCATCGCTACGGATACCACCACTGCACGTGCGTACGCCAAAATTTTGGAAAAGATTTCTTCGACGCCGGTGTCGGTGATTCTCTCCGATGAACCTGGTTCGTCCGAACGTATCAACGCTTTTTCTGAATCCACCGACGAGTGGATGGTGGCGGTACGCATGGTTTCGGAAGGCGTTGACGTCCCGCGGCTGGCCGTGGGGGTATATGCCACGTCTGCGTCCACCCCATTGTTTTTCGCCCAAGCTATTGGGCGTTTTGTTCGCTCTCGAATGCCGGGAGAGACTGCCAGTGTCTTTCTGCCCTCGGTGCCGACGTTGTTGGATCTGGCGGAGAAATTGGAGACTTCGCGCGACCATGTCATCGGTAAACCGCACCGCGAAGAAGCCTGGGATGAAGAAGCCGTCGCCGAAGCTAATAAAGAGAAAAATGAGAAGACCGACGAAAAATCGTATGAGTCCGTAGGAGCCTCGGCCGAACTTGACTCCTTGATTTACGACGGATCCACGTTTGGGACGGGAGCGCTGAGCGGTTCTGACGACGAGGCTGATTTTCTCGGGCTACCGGGTTTGCTGGATCAAGAGCAAGTCAGGGCATTGTTGCGCAAGCGTCAAGCTGAACAACTTGACGCCCGCGAAGCTGAAGAAAAAGCCCGCAGACAAGCTGAATTGGAACGCCAGCATAAGTTGAAAAACGGCTTATTGGAACCCGAGAACGGGCAGGCGACTTCTTCTGTGACCGGTGGCTCTGCAGCTGCGAACTCAACCGACAACGAAGCTGATGAGTTAGCGGCAGTAGAGATTCCGAAACTACGGAAGAAACTGAATACTTTGGTAGCAGTTCGGGCTGAGCACACCTCGCGACCGCATGGAGCGATTCATAATGAGGTGCGTAAAGCCTGTGGCGGCCCGCCGACAGCATTGTGCAATGCCCAGCAATTGAAAGAACGCATTGAATATTTGCGCCAATGGTAGTGTGCCTCAAGCGTTCCGGCAGGCCGAAATTTCTGTCGGTATTTGCCGGTATTCTACGGTCAATACGGCCGGGATGCCCCTGCGCGCGCTGCAGCATACAGGGTAAGATAAATATAGTTCAGAGCATCTATGCATGAAGGGACAACGACCGATATGTCTAACCCAAAAGATTCTCAGCACTCCGGTGACGATTTTAACCAGTACGGCGACTATTCCGGCGAAGGTGGATTTACAGAAGGAAAAGGCGCTGCGAATGCCGACGGAGGATATGACTCCGGCGGCTATAATTTTTCTGCTGATCAGTCACAGCCAGCAGAAAACCAGCCGGCTGCGTACCAATCTGCTGACAATGCCTACTATGCGGGCGGGTATGAAGCCCCGCAATTTGGCGGTTTCGAAGCCCAACAAGAATCAAAGAACCCAGTTGCGCCATGGGCTTTGGGTATCGGTATTCTCTCGCTAGTGGGATCCTTAATTCTTTTGGGATCGCTGTTGGGCGTTATCGGCATTATTCTCGCGATCGTCAGCTTGGTCGTGGGCAAGAAGCGTCGCCCGGAAAACCGCCGCACGGTCATGTCCGTCGTCGGCTTAGTGACCTCAATCTTGTCGGTGATCGTCGGTGTCGTCATTCTAATGATTGGCGTCTCGTTCTTGAATGAATCCGGGGTGCTCGATTGTGTTGAACAACATGGCGACGACGAAGCCGCTATCGAACAGTGCATTACCGACAGCATAGAACAAAGCGATAACTAAACCGCACTTAGTGCAAAAACAAATCCTCACCGGGCATGCAGCTCGGTGAGGATTTTCTGTTTCGCAGGGTACTGAGGGGCTGAGGATATTGAGGGGACTGACCTTGGCTACTGACGACGAGGTGGTGAGGTGGGCCGTCAGAACAACTTGATTTAGTCGAGGTAGTCGCGCAGCACCTGGGAACGCGAAGGGTGTCGCAACTTCGACATCGTCTTCGACTCAATCTGCCGGATGCGTTCGCGGGTCACACCATAGACTTGCCCAATTTCATCCAAAGTCCTCGGCATGCCGTCGGTCAGGCCGAAGCGGAGACGAACCACGCCAGCTTCGCGCTCCGAGAGGGTGGTGAGAACATCTTGCAGTTGGTCTTGCAACAGTGTGAACGAGACTGCATCGACTGCAATGACCGCCTCGGAATCCTCAATGAAATCACCGAGTTGGCTATCGCCTTCATCGCCGATCGTCTGATCCAAAGAAATTGGTTCCCGAGCATACTGCTGGATTTCCATCACCTTTTCTTCGGTGATGTCCATTTCCTTTGCCAATTCCTGTGGGGTTGGTTCGCGTCCAAGATCCTGCAGGAGCTCACGCTGAATCCGGCCAAGTTTGTTGATGACCTCGACCATGTGCACCGGAATGCGAATCGTACGTGCTTGATCAGCCATGGCTCGGGTAATGGCCTGACGAATCCACCACGTGGCATAGGTGGAGAACTTATAGCCCTTGGTGTAGTCAAACTTTTCGACTGCACGGATCAGGCCCAAGTTTCCTTCTTGAATGAGGTCCAAAAAGGCCATGCCTCGGCCCGTATAGCGTTTAGCGAGTGATACCACCAAGCGAAGGTTGGCTTCCAGCAAGTGATTTTTTGCCTTGCGGCCATCGCGGGCAATCGAGCGTAAGTCACGCTTGAGAGCGGGGGAAAGTTTCGCTTGCTTATCGCCGGCCTCGAGCGCTTTCGACATTTCTTCGATGCGGAATTGCGCGTAAAGGCCTGCTTCAATGCGTTCGGCAAGCGAGACTTCTTGTTCCGCGTTTAGCAGCGCGACCTTACCAATTTGCTTCAGATAAGCGCGCACCGAGTCTGCAGATGCAGTGAGCTCGGCATCTTTGCGGGCTTGCCTTAAGGCAGCGGACTCGTCCTCATCCCAGACGGAATTGCCCGCATCTTCGTCGTCTTCTTCACCGAGCTCAGGCTCCGCAGCATCGGGTTCGTCCAGCGCTTCGTCCTCGAAGGCATCTGCGTCGTCAAGATCTGGCTCCACGTCGGCGTCATCTGGCTCGTCCAACAAAGGATCGGCTGCCGGTGAGGTAGCAGCAGGAATTTCCTCGGGCTCGATAGACACGCTAGTCTGCGAAGCCTTCGAAGTTTTAGCCTGTGCAGCCTTCGACGCCGACTTGCTGTTTGACTTCCTGGATACCGTCTTCGCGCCCCGCGTGCGCGCAGAGCTTGGTGCGCTCTTGCCGAGAGGCTGATCGGAAGATTCAGTGGCTGACACGTACGCCCTTTCGCCGGATTGTACTGACATCATTGAACAAGCCTACCTATGTACGCAGCGAGTTGTGGCTGCAGACGTGACTGACATGTCACACATTCGAGCTGGTGCTCAGATGTAGAAACATGGGGTGGTCACAATATTCAGCAGGCAAATTGTTTGGAATGAGCGCCCAGTATAACGGACGCTGACTGCTTTGTGTTCGATTGGGTATGTGCCCAGGGGTTTTGGGCTAGTCGGCGATGTAATCCGGCTCCCGAGCAGCTAAAGCAGCCCCGACGATTCCCGCGCGATTTAACAAGGTCGCAGGGATGATCGGTGTTGCTAAGTGCAACAACGGCAGCCAACGAGCTGATTTGCGAGAGATTCCGCCGCCGATAACGAATGCTGTGGGGTTGAATAGGCGCTCGTATTCGCTGAGAACTTTTTCTAAGCGCGGAGCCCATTCTTGGTAACTCAAGCCGAGGGATTTTTTGACCCCGGAGGAAGCGAGCTTTTCAGCTTCTTCGCCATCGACAAAGAGGTGTCCGAGCTCTGTATTCGGAAACAGCTTTCCTTCCACCAAAAATGCCGAACCGATGCCGGTGCCCAGCGTCAAGAAAATCACCGCACCGGATTTGGCTTGGGGGTTCCCGTAGGCAACCTCCGCCAACCCGGCGGCATCGGCGTCGTTAAGGAAGGTGATGGGGCGATCACCGAGGTGTGCACCGAAAACTTCGTGGATGTTTGTGTGCAGCCACGACGGGTCGATATTGGCTGCCGTCAACATAGTGGAACCGCGAACGACGCCCGGAAGCGTAATGCCGACGGGGCCATCCCACCCGGCTTGCTTGACGATGCGAGCTGCGGTCGCTGCGACAGCCTCGGGAGTTGCGGGTTTCGGGGTTTCGAACTTGATCCGTTCTCCAACGAATTCGCCTGTGTGCAGATTTACTAAGGCGCCTTTGGTGCCAGAGCCGCCGATATCAATGCCAAAACCAAGTTGCTGTTCGTGCATGGATGACAGATTAGCCTACACACCGCGGCATGCGACGATTGGTTCGCTGTCCGCTGACGATGGGCGTCGACCGGTGCTGTTGACAGTGATGATCCTTACTGTGGCGCAAGCATCCCGAGAGGTAGCCTATGGATATGAATTCCAGCAGTACTCAGCATGAATCCGTACTTTCTGCTTATTCGGAATTTCGCGTACATCACGGGGAGGCTACTCCGGAAGAGCTACGCGCGGTGGCCTGCGAACTTGCATCCTTGGGTGGCACCGTGATCAACCAACAATCGCGTGAGATCGGTGGAGCCACAGCGCTCGCCAGCACCGTGGAGACTAAAAGTAGCGCGGTAGATCCAGTGACAGCGGTAGATAAGGCGACGGAGACAGCACTCGTCGATAAGCTCGCCACACTACGGCCACGCGATGCGGTCGTAGGAGAGGAGGGCGCAGGTAAAGCCGGAGACTCAGGAATCGAGTGGATTATCGATCCCATCGACGGCACCGTGAATTTCTTATATGGAATACCAGAATATTCTGTATCGGTTGCAGCTGTGTGGAACGGCAGCCCAGTGGCTGGCGCAGTATATAACGTGCAGCAAGATGTGCTTTATTCGGCGTACCTCGGTGGCGGTGCGACGGCCACAACCAGCTCGCGTCAGGCAGAGATCCTGCACGCGAACCCCGTCAGGGATCCAGCGCAAGCACTGGTAGCGACCGGGTTTTCTTATGTGCGTGAGCGTCGGATTCGGCAAGCAGAAATTTTGCCGACGCTGCTAGGTCACGTTCGGGATATCCGTCGCATGGGCTCTGCGGCGCTTGATCTATGCCGCGTGGCCAGCGGGCAGGTTGACGTGTTTTATGAATCGGCGTTAAACAAATGGGATTACGCTGCCGGAATGTTGATTGCTACAGAAGCCGGGGCAGTGGTCGATGCACCGGAGTTTGCTACAGAAGGCAGTGCTGGTGAAGTCCTGGTTGCCTATGCGCCGGGCCTGGTCGAAACCATGGAACCGAAATTGCGCGCTGCTGGTGCTCTCGATGCAATACCGGTCTCCGAGTGGTAGAACTCTCAGCAGAGAAACCATACTGAAAAACAGCACGGAAAAATGGGTCTGATCAGCAAATATGACAATGTAATTATTTTAGCTTAGTATCCCTCCCACATACTCCAAGAATAATTACGCAATAGGACGTGGATAATGGCGACAGACTACGACGCAGCCCGTACTCGCCCAGAAGACGAATTGGAAGCAGATTCGCTCGAGGGGCTCAAGGCAGCGGAGAACGATTCCGACCCCATGGATGAAGATGGGGAGATTGTAGAGCCTTTCGAGCCACCGACAGTCGATGTCTCCGGTGAAGAGCTCAATGTCACAGTCGTGCCACGCCAGGCAGACGAATTCACCTGCGATAGCTGCTTCTTAGTGCAACGGAAAAACCGGTTCTCGCACGAGGAAGACGGCCAAAAAATCTGCCTCGACTGTGCGTAACCTCGCTCTGCCCACAATGAAGCCTGCAGGGCTTAGAGGCTATTAAAGGCGCAAACAGTGTTCAGGCGTTCGTCTCCGGGCTAGTCGGCTAGCGGGCGGGAAGCCTGCTGTGCCTGCTCTGGAACGAATGCCTCTAGTAACGCACGTGGGTTTTTCGAACTCACTAACCAATATGGGGTGGGGTCATTCTCGTCATCCAGCACCAACATCACTAGGTGCGGAACCCAACTATGGGTGACCAAAAAGGCAGCAGGATCGAGTTGCGGGCCCATGGCATTGCGCTTCGCACTTTTGGGGACGGCTAAACTCCGGCTGACGACGTCGGCAGGCAATTGGGCCGAACCCGCGACCAGCCAGCGCGTACCGTCGGTATCGCGTTCCACGCGAATCACAGTTGCCGACCAATGAATCAATACCCAGGCGACAAGCGCTGCGATCACCAAAAAAGGCACCGCGAACCACCACAAGTTGCGGTTGAGTGCCAACTGGCCGGTACCTATGGTCACGGCTGCTAATGCGATAAGCCACCAATGCCACGGGACCCATTGGCGTTCTTGGTACAGCACCTCTGGGGAATATTCGGCCCCGGAAGTAGGTTCATCACCGGGGGAATTCGCAGATGCAGCTGAATTAGCAGTCTCGCTCATGAAATCCATGTTAATGCCACGAGTGAAAACAAACCCAACCATGACGGTTCTGCCAGGCAGGGAGTAACCTGTGGAACATGAGCTTGTCTGATTTTAGCCCGGTACGCATAAAACGGTTGGATCCCGAAATTCCGCTACCGCACCGTGCGCACCCCGGCGATGCTGGCGCGGATTTGCACTCCACCGAAAATCTGACCCTGCAACCTGGGCAGCGAGCTCTCGTCGGCACTGGCATCGCGATCGCGTTGCCAGAAGGTACCGTGGGGCTGGTGCATCCACGTTCGGGCTTAGCCGCAAAATCTGGGCTGAGCGTGGTGAATACCCCGGGCACCATCGACGCGCAATACCGGGGCGAAATCAAAGTCTGCCTGATAAACCATGATCCGACTGAGCCGATCGAGATTACACGTGGCATGCGTATCGCACAATTACTTATCCAGCGCGTGGAATTGGTGGAATTTAGCGAGGTTGCAGAACTCGACGACACCGAGCGCGGTGCGCGCGGATACGGTTCGACGGGCACGCATTAGCGTAGAGGTAGCTAGAAATACAGACCAGACAATCTGCGCATACGACGATTCCATCGCTGATGACTCCGCTGCGGGACTACCGCGACGGGAAAGGATGATATTCACCATGGCTTTATGGGGTTTTTCTAAGAAAAAGAAAGCAGCGAAAAATAACGCTGACCCACTGAAAGAACAGACTGCAGATCAGGAGGCGGCGCGACAGGCAAACCAGTCTGTTATAGACAATTCAGCGCTGGAGGATGAAGCTGTTCCGTCAGTTGAGCACGTCGAACCAGTGGCGGCGACGAACGCTTCCGGTGTGAACGATGCCGCCGGGGAAACGGGGCCTTTTGACGGCGATACCGTCGATATCAATGAATTCGACTTTGGCGATTTTTCTGCCGGCATCTTGGATCTTGGCTCGGTGAAAATCGCGATCCCGAAGGATTCCCAGGTACAAGTCGAGATGGGCGAAAAGGGTCCGAAGATGCTGCACCTTGTCACGCATTATGGACGCATGACCCCGATCGCCTTTGCCGCCCCGTCGTCGGCCGGGCAGTGGGACGAAGCTGCCGAGGAGATCGCCGCAACGATGAAGCAAAGCGGTGCCGACGTATCTTTCGAGCACGGCCCCTGGGGTAGAGAAGTTGTTAGTGAGCATAACCAAGCGACCACCCGTGTTATCGGTGCAGAAAGACCACGGTGGATGTTGCGAGTGACATTGGCAGGTCCGGCTGACCGCGCAGAAAAACTCGCAGAACTCGCCCGCGAGGTTATCGCCCGGACGTTTGTCTACCGTGGCCAACAACCAATTTTGGCAGGAAACTCTTTGCCGGTGACGATGCCAGCTAGCTTGATGCAGCAAGTGCAACAAGCGATGCAGCAACGCCAAGCGCAAAGCCAGCAGCAATCTCCGGGCGTCGCAGAGGCTTCACAGTCACTGCGCAATATCGCCGACGGCACCAGCACTGGCACAGCAGCAGATGCAGAAGACCAGCAGACAACACAAGCGCAAAATGCACCAAGCACAGCGCAGAATTCAAAGGAACAGCGATAGTAGTGTCCAACATTGAACTGACCATCGAACGGATGGGGCACGGCGGAGTTGGCATCGGCACTGCTAGCGACGGTCGTGTGGTTTTTGTGGGATCGACCTACCCAGGCGACCGGGTGCAGGCGCAGATCACCAAAGACAAGAAATCCTTCATTGCTGCTGAAGTCGAGTCAGTCATTGAGCCGAGCCATTATCGCACGCAGTCACGGTGCCCGGCGGTTGCCGCTGGCGCGGGCTGCTGTGATTTCGCCAGTTTGGATCCCGCGCACGAAGCGCAACTTAAGCGCGAGGTGTTTCACGACCAGTTGCAACGCATTGGTAAGTTCGCCCCACACGAGTTGCCCGAGGTCACGATCAAAGAACTCGAGCCGACCCGCGGTTGGCGCACGCGCGTTCGCTTCGGTGTCGATGAAAATGGCCGGGCTGGGTTGCGCAAGAAAAACAGCCACGAGTTGGTTACCGATCAAGTCTGTAGCCAGCTCGTCAGCGGGCTTGCCGACGGCATCGTCGGCACAGATGCGCGCAGCTTCCGCCCCGGTGCTGAATTAATCGTTGCGATGGATTCGACCGGCACCCGCCATGTGGTGGAATCCCGAAAATCTGGGCGCGGCAAGCGCACAGAAAAAGTGGAAAAAGTCCTCGAAGGCAGCTCTACGGTTACTGAAACCGTCGACGGTCAGACTTTCACGTTTCCGGTGACTGCATTTTGGCAAGCACACAGTAGGGCACCGCAAGCCTATTGCGCGATTATTGGCGAGTGGCTGCAGTCAATCGCAACGGCCGGTGCCGGTATTGGCTGGGATCTCTATGGCGGCGTGGGCCTGTTCATCCCTACGATTGCCCGGGCATTACAACCGCAGGATCCGTCGACAAGCACGATTCATAGCGTTGATACTTCTGCTGCGGCTCTCGCTAAAACCCAGCCCGCACTGCGCGAGCTTTCGGTGCAGATGCACAAAAAGCAGGTGGAAAAAGCCGTGGGTGATTTGGAGACTCCCGATGTCGTCGTGCTTGACCCACCACGGAAAGGTGCTGGTTCTGCCGTGGTGGATGAGGTAGCACAAGCCGGGCCGAGCAAGGTTGTGCACATCGGGTGCGATCCCGCCACATGCGCACGTGATCTGCGTAGCTGGGTAGACAATGGCTATACCGTCGACAAACTCACCCTGGTGAATGCCTTCCCAGGAACGCATCACTTCGAAATTCTGGCGCTGCTGGAAAAGCAGGAAACTTCCCAGTAATTTCCCAGTTCCGGTTTATGGGGCGGTAACGAGTAAGATAGAAACGTTAGCTACCGACGAGTACAGATGAGACGAGGAGTTGAGGTAGAGACAATGGGCCTTCTTCGCGGAATACGCACTCCCGCCGACCTCAAGGCATTGTCGCCCGAACAGCTCCCACAGTTAGCGGAGGAAGTTCGTGACTTTCTCATTGAGAACGTGTCGGTGACTGGTGGCCACCTCGGTCCGAATCTGGGGGTAGTGGAGCTCACGCTCGCGCTGCACCGCGTGTTCGATTCACCTGATGAGCCGTTCATTTTCGATACCTCTCACCAGTCCTACGTGCACAAAATCGTGACTGGCCGTGCTGATCGCTTTACGACGTTGCGGCAAAAAGACGGCTTGTCTGGGTATACAGCCCGGGCTGAGTCTGAGCATGATTGGACTGAGTCTTCGCATGCCTCGGCGTCGTTGGCATATGCCGATGGTCTTTCCAAGGGGTTTGCACTCGATGGACGAGGCGACAACAACGTCGTTGCCGTCGTCGGTGATGGCGCGTTGACCGGGGGCATGTGCTGGGAAGCCCTCAACAATATCGCCGCTGGCAAAGACCGCAACGTGGTGATCGTGGTCAATGACAATGGGCGTAGTTATTCTCCGACAATTGGCGGATTCGCCGAAAATTTGGCACATTTGCGCATCTCGAGCCCGTACGACGGTTTGATGGAGCATGGCAAGAAGACCCTGAAGTCTATGGGCTGGGTGGGTAACCGTGCATTTGATGCGCTGCATGCTTTCAAAGAAGGCGTGAAGCATACGGTTTTGCCGACCGAAATGTTTCCAGAACTAGGCATGAAATACGTCGGTCCTGTCGACGGACATGATTTCGAATCGCTTGACCACGCACTCAATTACGCGAAAAATCATCACGGACCCATCATCGTCCACGTGGTCACCGAAAAAGGACACGGTTATGAACCGGCAGTAAACGATGAAGCTGACCAGATGCATTCGACAGGAGCGATAGATCCCGTTACTGGTTTGCCGAAATCCAAATCTCAGCCTGGCTGGACGCAGATTTTTACCGAAGAGTTGCTCGAGGCGGCGGAAAAACGCTCGGATATTGTCGCGATTACTGCCGCGATGGCCGGCCCCACAGGTCTGACGCCGTTTGCCAAGCGGTTTCCGGAGCGCTTTTTTGATGTCGGTATCGCCGAACAACACGCGGTGGCCTCGGCCTCGGGGCTCGCTCTGGCGGGCCTGCACCCGGTTGTTGCCATTTACTCTACGTTTCTGAACCGTGCCTTCGATCAGCTTTTGATGGATGTGGCGCTGCTAGACCAACCGGTGACCTTGGTATTAGATCGTGCGGGCGTGACTGGTTCTGACGGCGCAAGCCACAACGGGGTCTGGGACCTTTCGATTGCCAGCGTGGTTCCTGGCATCCGCATCGCCGCTCCGCGGGATGGCAATCAGCTAGCACGGCTGTTTCAGCAGGCTTTGCTTGTCGACGACGGCCCGACGATCGTTCGGTTCCCGAAAGGCAATCTGCCTGCTGAGATTCCTGCGTGGACCACGCTGGCCGACGGCGTGGACATCGTGCACTATAGTGATGCTGCAGATGATGCTGCCGGTGATGATGTTGACAGTGACGTTACTGGAAGCACCGCGCGCTCTGTTCTGGTCATCGCAGTGGGTGCGATGGTCGACACTGCAATCACGGCCGCCGGTGACCACACTAACGTGACTGTGGTCGATCCAGGTTGGGTTGTCCCGGTTGCGGATTCCTTGTTTAGTTTGGCTGCCAATCACGACGCAGTGCTGACCGTTGAAGACGGCATCGTTCGCGGTGGAATTGGTTCGCTTATCGCTGAAGAATTTTCTTCTGCCGGCTTACAGATCCCGGTTCGGCAATTGGGATTCCCGTCGGTGTTCCCGTTACATGCTTCTCGCAGCGAGTTGCTGCATGAAGTCGGACTCGACGCTGCTGGTATTTCCGCAGCAATGAGTGAGCTTATGCAGGATCCGGAAGAAAAGCCGCAAAAACCGGCCAAATAATATCTTTTTGCCATTCGCGTAGCTGATGTTGCGCAAGGCTATCTTCTAGGTCATCCTCGGTGCGGATATTGTGGGAAACGGTTAGATCCCAGGTGATTTTTTGTGCGTGAGCTTTACTGACCAAGTTTTCCGGTGGCACGGCAATCTCGTCTGCGATGGATTGCAAATCATCACGCACTAACTGCCATTGAGTCCAAGCATCCGGATTATTCTTTTTCCACACCCGGGTGTTAATTCCACCGGGGGTACCCCACGCTGCTAATTCACCGCTGCCTGGCACCGGCAAAGCAGATTCCGGCAAGCGCTCAGCCTGTTGAACGGCATCGAACCAGATGCGCGATGCCAGGCGTGAATTTCTCGCACCAGGTACTCGACACAACTGGGCAAGGCTGGTTGGTCGACGTGCAGCGATCGCGAGAATCACCTTGTTGGGCATAAGCTTGCCAGGAGAGACATCGTCGCTAGCAGCAATATATTCGCGTACTCGCCACAATTCTCGTGCGATCGCTAATTCGCGCGGATCACGTAGCCCACGCATGCCTTTGATCATGTGCCAAGCGCGAACCTCGGGCTCGGTGATACTCGCGTGTTGCTGACGGACGTACTCGAATTCTTCGGTTGCCCAGTCCCACTTATCTTGGCTACGCAGAAGGTATTCAACTTCGTCGGCAAGTTCTAATAACTGGTCAACATCAAGTGCTGCATACGCCAACCATGATTTCGGTAGCGGAGTCGACGACCAGTTTTGCGTGCTATGTTCTTTTGCCACGCGTATACCGAGCAACTCCTCGTACATCGCACCCAAGCCCACTCGCGAAAGGCCAGCCAAGCGGCCGCCCAATTCGGTATCGATCAGTCTCGCGGGATATAGCCCGAGCCAGGCAAGACAGGGGAGGTCTGACACTGCGGCATGCACCACCCAAGTCAGTTTGTTGACAACAGGGGCGAGCGCGTCGCCAAGCTCGGCACGGAGGCCTTCTGGGGCGAACAAGAAAGTGCCGGCCCCGGCGCGCTTAATCTGAATGAGAAATGCACGGTCGTCGTAGCGAAAAGCCGAGGCACGCTCGGTATCGATGGCGATGGGCCCAGTGCCGACTGCAATCGCGTCCGCCGCCGCGGAGAATTCGGCTTCAGATGACAGCACTGGTGGCACGCCTGAAGCAGGGCGGCTGAGAAATTCAGTCATAGTGGATGGTGTTACTAGGGGAACAGGTGTTACGAGTGAAGTTGGCTGACGCCTTCTGGGGGAAGACCAGCGACGTGGGCGAGAACTTCTGCGAATGCTTCTACGTGATTGGACAACTCATTATTTTCTGCGGTCCACGACGCGCGCATTTCCAGCTGATATGCGCGCGGTGGTCCGCCTACTTCACCGAAACGCACCGAAGTTGTCGAGGTCACCGTTCCGCCAAGATTGGTGAACCCTGCGGTATGGGCCTCTAAACCTTCGCTGAGCCACTGCCAGGCGACATCGGGCAATAGGGGATCAGTGGCGACCGATGATTCCATGTCAGCTTGAATATAGGCAACCAGCCGCATTTCGCCATCCCAGGATTCCTGGGCGCCCGGGTCGTGTAACAGGATGAGGCGACCGAAAGCGTCGCCGTCTGAGTTCGTGGGAATAGCTGCAGACTCACGATGTTCGACTTCTAAACCGATGGCATGGCTAAAAGGTGCTAGGCGCTGCGGGGGCCGGATTGTTCCGAGCGAGATACCTTCACGCAGGCGTGCCTGGTGCATAGATTCCACGGCGGCCGTAAATGCCGGTGGAGTCAGTTTCCGATCCGGTGTGGAGGAGGCGGATCCCCGCGAGTTCATCGACGCATCTGTGTCATTCACAAAGTTCAACCTAATGTTGAGACTCTGCATAGTGGTGAAGGCGCGCCGTGGGGTAGAATCGCCTGTAGAACCACCGTTCGCGTGGTCACTTTCGGCGAGTATCGTTGTGGACTGCGTGAATACTGGTGGTGCACGTGTGCGGTTCACAGCATGGCATGCACCGTGCTTGACTCAACAGAGTGTTTCGCGCTCGACGGAGTGCCTGGCGCTCGACAAATTTGTAAACCAGGAGGTTTCGATGGCGGATTCCCACAACGAAATTAATTACGACGAACTCAACAAGGTGCAGCGTTACAGCCAGCACGCGGTCTTCAAGATCCAGGATAGTTTCACCGCCGGCGACCAGGCATCGCGCAACAAGATCGCGGCAGAAGCGCAACAATTCTTCGATAATCTTGTCGATGAAGGCGTGGTCACCGTTCGTGGCATTTATGACCTCGCGGGCATGAAGGCAGGCGCAGACTTCATGATCTGGTGGCATGCAGAAAATTTCGAGGATCTCCAGGCCGCTTTTTCTGCGTTCCGTCGTGAGACCGCGTTGGGCAAAGCTAGCTCGCTGGTCTGGGCTGGTAATGGTGTACACCGGCCGTCTGAATTCAATAAACGGCACTTGCCCGCCTTCATCATGGGCGAAGAGCCTGAAAAATGGTGCTGTGTGTACCCGTTCATTCGTTCGTATGATTGGTACATCATGGACGAAGAAAAACGCGCGCGCATTCTGCGTGAGCACGGTATGAAAGCACGTGATTACGCAGATGTGCGTGCAAACACCATTGCCGCATTCGTGGTCAGCGACTACGAATGGATGCTTTCGTTCGAAGCAGACGACTTGGGGCGCATCGTGGACTTGATGCACACCATGCGTTACACGGAAGCTCGCTTGCACGTTCGCGAAGAACTGCCGTTTTATACCGGACGCATGGTAGAAAACCTCGACGAATTAGTGCAGATTTTGCCTTAGGTTCATCGGGGACTACCCATACTACGCACACCATGATGTTCCGCGCGCTAACCCGACATGTGCCTGTTAGCGCGCTTTTTCAGTGGCTTAGCGTTGTAGATACTTCCGGTCAAAACTGCGGTTGCCTATTCAGCTTCTGTGAGTGTCATCGCAATTGAATTAATGCAATAACGCAGGTCCGTTGGTGTGTCGTAACCTTCACCGGCAAACACATGGCCTAAGTGCGAGTGACAACTAGCGCACAAAACTTCGGTGCGTACCATGCCTAGCGAGCGATCTTCGCGTTCGATTACGGAGTCGCCGGCTAACGGGGAAAAGAAGGATGGCCAGCCGCAGTGCGAAGAAAATTTCTGGTTGGAACGGAATAATTCTGCACCACATGCGCGGCACGAGTAAATGCCTTCGGTGGTGGTATCGGTGTATTCGCCTGTGTGCGGTGCCTCGGTGCCGCCTTCACGCAACACACGAAACTCTTCTGCGCTCAGGCGCTTCCGCCATTGGTCATCGGCAATCAGAGAAAAATCTGTCATGTCCGATATTCTACGTCAGCGTGGCGCACATGCTGTCGCAACCAAGCCACGGAGCAGACAGCTGTGGTCAACAGCAACAGCCCCCAGCCTAAGGTGGCACTGAAAAAATTCATCCACGTGCCGATAGGGAGTGTGGCCGTTGATGTCCACGCCATCGTCCAGTTCAAAGGCGAAAGGAATAAGACTGCCGCTAGCCATGAAGGCCAAATGTGGAATACGCTGTATTGCCGTGTGAAGCTAAAAATCATCGGAAACAGCAGCATTGAATAATACATTTGCCCCAGTGAAGACAAGAAAAATACGCCGCAGAATAGCACCCCGGACGTGGTGACCAGCCACAGCAAATGATCGTGTGTGCGGACTGCAAGAAGGGCCAGGACTGCGATCCCCGCCAAGGCGGCGAACAACAACCACAGCGGATAATACAGCCATTCAGGCATCGCAAAATATTCTGCAAGGCCGGGCAGCGAAGAATTTGCGAAATCGCGCGTCTGACGCAGATGTGGGACGAGCTCAGCACGGTAATTGCCAGCTCCCGGGGCAATGGGCCAAGCGATGACGTTCAACACCACGGGGACCGCGATTCCGATTGCGATTGTGGACCACCAGCGCATTATCAACGGGAGGAATAGCAATGGCGCAAACTGTGGCTTAATGACGATCGCGAATCCGATAATCAGCCCCGCTGCCCAGCGTGCCCAGCGGTAGTTTTTGGTGAGACACCAGAGATAGCCGACTAATGCCAACAACAACAAACCGTTAATATTTGAAAAAATCAACGTATTGCGCACAGCTTCAGTCATGGTCGCGATGACGATGCTGAAAGGCAACACTGCGCTGCGCAGCGAATAGCCAAACATGCGGGTCAAAATCGCTAACGAAGCGACAATACCAGCGGCGTTAGCGAAAATGAATAACGCGCGCGCGAGCCCAGCGTCGTTGATCAAGCCCAACGGTGACAGGATCAAGGTTGCGCCGGGATTATAAAGATACAGCGGATCGGTGTGGTGATACACCTGCTCGTAGATATTCTCGCCATGGACAAACCGCTGTAACGCGGCGTACACAGTGGTGAAATCGTCGGTGACAGCACCATTCAGACTGTCGACAAATACCAGCTGCAGACCCAAGATGGTGGCGAGTGGCCACAAAATTAGCGGGGCGAGCACCTGTAAATGAGTGCCTACTAGGCCAGCTCTTGTCCCATCTCGTTGTCCTGACGAAATTTTTCCACCTGCCATGCTCGCTGTGTTTCTCGCTGTTTCCATTGCTTTGAGCTTAGCTGTCGCCTCGACCATAGCGCAGGAAAATAGTGCTGTCCGGGCATGATTGCACAGATTCTAAATGCATATTTTGGGTAGCGAGGCGGTCGCTGGGGTCGCGGGTGATAGGAGATTCCACCGCTGAGCTCAGTGTCGGGTCGAGGGTGAGATAGAACTGATCTACGGCATTCATGGCGATCAAGCCTCCGAAAATTGCAGGTCCACCTTCGCACAAGATTCGCTTGAAACCTAGGTGCTTTAGCGTGTCAATCCAATTTTGCGGGTTTCCATCGTTGACGTTGTGAACATCTCCAAATTTTTCAAGGCGATGGATTAATGGTTTCTTTGTCGAATCTGACAATGAGTTATCAGGGACTAGGAAAATATGGGGAGTGAAATAGTTGTAAAAAAATTGTTTCTCCCAATGAAACTCCATAGAAGCGGTCACTACAGCCATGCGAGCAGGGACAGGGGAGTTCTCCGTCGGCTGTACACCAAAATAATTTTCTGAACGTACTGTTTCCGCCCCGACTAGTACGACGTCACACCAGTCCCGCAATGCATTGAGGAGTTTACCGTCAAGGTCGTTGC
Source organism: Corynebacterium drakensteinense (assembly GCF_041224285.1). Taxonomy (NCBI): domain Bacteria; kingdom Bacillati; phylum Actinomycetota; class Actinomycetes; order Mycobacteriales; family Corynebacteriaceae; genus Corynebacterium; species Corynebacterium drakensteinense. The sequence goes on along the minus strand of NZ_JAXOFP010000002.1, from coordinate 85,868 downwards.
CGAGCGCCTTTGAACGGCCGTCAATTGTAGCGGAGCCGTTAAGAGTACTCGCGCAAATTGCGCGTACCGAAAGTATTTCCGGGGTCGGACTTGTTGGCCCAAGTAAATCTTTCAGCAGAGGCTGGTCCATGATTCTCCAAACATTGGTGCTCTCGTTGTCCGAGGACGAAATTTTGTTAGTCGGTATACTTATATTATGTCTTCGCAACCGGACCTATCACGATTCATCCAAGGTTGGGAAAAAGGGGTAGCTACTCAAAGCCCGGAGGAACGCCTGTTAGACGTCTGTGACGTTGCGGTTCGCGATCCGCGGGCGGAATACGCTGCAAAACGCTGGATTATTGATGAAATGGGTAGCGAATGGGCGTTGCAAATCGCACGATGGTTCGGTGGTTCCCCGACGTTCGGTGATTGTCTGACAACTTCTGATGAGCGGTTCGCTGATATCACTGGCTTTCTCACGAGTGTGGCTTGGTATGCACGGGATTGCGGGCACCCGGCAATAAATGTTGTTGGTGATGCGGACGTCGATTCAGCAAAATCATCAGCGCAACAATTTGCCTTAGTCTTCCTCATGCTCCAGTCTTCTCGGTTTGATTTCAATTGCCGGGAAATTGAGAACATCCTTGGTCGGCATTTCCAGGCAGTTGATGTGAACAACGTCGGTACTGTCTTCGATCTGTTCGCAAAAGTTTCGCGCGGTGACAGGAGGTTCTATAGTGATGCTGAAATTGAAGCGATTTTTGTTGAAACTCATTCATTCAAGCTCAGACAACTCATAGTTCATGCATTATGGCTTGAACCCAGCCCGAGCGAGGGTCAACTTCTCGAAGAACTGGCGCATCGTTTAATTAGGCAAGATCCTACAGACGCGATCTCGTATATGAGATATGCGGAAGGGCTCAGACGAAACCAAGACTATATAACGGCCGTCGAAATCCTTGATGAGGGGCTGGAAAAACTGGATGCAAGCGAAACCTTGGTGCATCAAGATTTTGTCAGGCAAAGAATGATGGTAGTGCAAGAATTGCAGGCGGAAGATCGCTTTGATCGGAAAGTGCAGAACTTTGATGAAGAGTTAGAAAAGGTCGTTAAACGGATTACTGAAGACATGCGGGCGGAGTCGCAGAAAATGTTGTTTCGTTCGATTGAACTGCTGGGATTGTTTATCGCGCTGCTTGGTGTGCTTGCGGGTACGGTTGGAATGGCCTTCATAGGTCAACTCGCATGGCATGAACGAGTACTCATCATGCTTAGTTCATCGACTATGGTCGTAGGCTTCTTCTTCTTGCTCATGTATATCATCAGAAAACAGAAATAGGATTTAAGATGCACCTTTTCGAAACCCCGTTAACGGACAATCCGGAAGAATATTTGCCTGAAGGGTGGCAAGAGGAAATTCCGCGAAAACATGACGTTACGGATGAAGCATTAGCGGTCAACGAGGTATTGCGGTACGTGCGCTCGCGGTTACAACTAATTATTAATCGTGCACAGCAACCGCCAGTCTTGATGTTATCCGGCGGAATAGACTCGATTCTCATCGCCGCTGTTTTGTCTGAATTGGAACCAGCAAGTGCTGCTATCACCTTTCACTCGCCGAATTCTGCGGATACACAAATAGAAGTTGATAATGCTTCCCAGGTTGCTAAACTTTTTGGGCTTGATCACTATGTTTTAGCTCCCTCGAGTGAGGAATATAGAGCTGATATAGGCAGAGTTGTGCAAAGGCTAGAAACTACCGAGCCGTGGGAAGTATTAGCAGGCTATGTATATTTTTCGGTTGACCAATTTTGCCTACGTCGAAATTTAACTGGGCCGCTCATATCCGGTGCCGGCGCCGATGTGCTTACGCTCGGTGGCAAAGATTTCGTGCCACGAGAAAATGATGTAGAAACGATCAATGCGTGGGCTAGCGAGGTTCAATCAGAGATAGCACGAACTTTTACTGAGAAACGTTTTATTCCCGATTTTTATGACAGGCTCCTCTGTCGACCAGAGAACCACTATAAGGTTTGGCAAACGACCTCGGCTGTGGAACTTGCACGACGCTTGCATCCTGCTGCTGTCAGAGGTCAAAAAATGGACCTGGACAAAAAAATATTTCGCACAGCAGCCGCAAAAGCGGGAGTGCCAGAAGAATATTGCTTTGCACCGAAATCTCCGATGCAGATTTCGAGTGGAGGGCTTGCGGGTTTGATTTCTGCTGCTCGAGAAAGTCTTTCAGAGCATTATGGCACGAAAACTTATTCTGACCCTCTGACAGAACCCCTGGAATTCACGGTTGCTCGATATTATCTCCAAACGCTGCATAATGAACGTAGCGAAGAGGATTCGGAAAAGTAGCGTTAACTAGGGGATTTGGTGTTTAGCACGGTTTAACGCTAGAGTCTCTTAAGCAGTGCACAAGGCACTGTTTGCGGATGTAGCGCAGCTGGTAGCGCATCACCTTGCCAAGGTGAGGGTCGCGAGTTCGAGTCTCGTCATCCGCTCAGCGAACACCATGGGTTTCGTTTCAGTCTCACTGGAGCAAACCGTGGTGGACGCAGAGTGAAAACTCCATATTTAGCGCGATTAGCTCAGTTGGTAGAGCACTACCTCGACACGGTAGGGGTCACTGGTTCAAGTCCAGTATCGCGCACAGAGGGCACATCTCACGGTGTCCTCGCCCGCGGATGTAGCGCAGCTGGTAGCGCATCACCTTGCCAAGGTGAGGGTCGCGAGTTCGAGTCTCGTCATCCGCTCTGGTTCCCAGAAATGGGTATCCTTATAGAGGCGGTATCGCCACGGTGGAATGGCCGAGTGGTGAGGCAACGGTCTGCAAAACCGTGCACACGGGTTCGATTCCCGTTTCCACCTCTACTCGCAATGGCAGCAACGCTGTCATTGTCGGCGCGATTAGCTCAGTTGGTAGAGTACTACCTCGACACGGTAGGGGTCACTGGTTCAAGTCCAGTATCGCGCACACGGGAGCTGCTCGATTACCTTCGAGTAATCCCCAAGGAAGCCGGGCCTGTGGTTTTCTTTCGCGGATGTAGCGCAGCTGGTAGCGCATCACCTTGCCAAGGTGAGGGTCGCGAGTTCGAGTCTCGTCATCCGCTCTGGTTCCCAACATTGGGTCTTTCCAATAGCTGGAGCAATGCACCACCTCTTCATCGTAAGGGGTGGTGCATCGCTATTTCTCGCCATAGTCTTGTCGTGCCTATGAGCACTATTCTCCGTGTGATTACCCACGTGCATTGTGTGCAGCATTACAGCACTAAAATGTAGCCCGGCTGGAACTAAAGGGTCATGCTTGCCGACTACTCCTATGCCGCTTGTCGGAAATTAGAGAACGAGTTATTAACACGGAGGCTGAAAACTAATGAGCGCTCACGCTCGTAAGACACCAGTGCGCCGCCTTGGCGCCGGCTTAGCTGCCGCAACCTTGAGTACCGCTGGTCTGTGGTCATTCGCACCACAAGCCTCGGCTCATGACGTTGTGGTCGAGAGTCACCCCGCAGATGGTGCTGTAGTCGAGGAGTTCCCAGAAAGCATCGTTCTCGAGTTTTCTGGTGAGCCGCGCGAAGGGTTCAACACCATCGCGGTAACTGATTCGAACGGCGAAATTGTATTCGAAGGTGAACCAGAGCTCGATGGTCGGATTTTGACCGTCGACGTCCCTGATGACGTCGACGCTGCTGACGGATCATATTCCGTGGGCTACCAAATCACGTCTTCTGACGGCCATGCCACCCGTGGTGGACTCGAATTTAGCGTCGGAGACGCAGATTCTGCATCATCTGGGGATACAGACACGGCGGCGCAAGATTCGAGTAAGGGATCCACTGACGCTGCTGACGAAGCTGGCTCCGAAATGTCTGACGATGCCAGCGCCGACGAAGGTGGGGCAAGGGTTGTCGCCAACGTTTTGATCGCTGTCGGCGCAATCGCGGCAGCGATCGCGGTCATTGTCTTGTTGGTACAAAAACGCAAGCGTTTCGACGATAAATAATTCCCCGGTGACCCAAACCGCTTGACAGACGGTTCATCAATCAATTCGGTTCGCCATTAATTTTTTGAAAAGGATGGAAACACCATGAAACACCCCGCATTAGCACTGCCTGCTCTCATCGTCACCGCAGGACTGACGTTGGCCGCATGCTCGAATGACGACGCAAACACCGATTCTGCTGCGACGACTGCCGCCGAAAGTTCTGCCGCTGAATCCACCGATTCCGTGAGTGACAGCGACGCCGCCGAAATGATTACGCTGGAAGATGGCGTCGTCAAGGCGAAAGAAGCGGGTGCACCGATGACCGCCATTTTCGGTGAGATCAAAAATGATTCGGACAAAGACATTACGGTTGCAAGCTTCACTACAAGCCTTGGCGACGCGCGCTATGAAATTCATGAAGTTGTTGATGGTGCCATGCGTCAGCGCGAGGAAGCATTGAGCATCAAGGCAGGAGAATCGCACGAGCTCAAGCCCGGTGGCGACCACTTGATGATCATGGAATATGACAAAGAGATCGCAGCCGGCGATGAAATCACAGTGACCTTGCAGCTGTCCGACGGTAGTGAGGTAGAGCTGGCTGCAGTGCCAGTGCGCACTATCGGCGCTGGTGATGAAAAATACGGTGATATCGAAGGCCACGGTGCGCACGATCACGGTGGACATGGTCACGAGGGCCACGGCGAGCACGGGCACGGCGACCACGGCCATGGCGAGCATAACTAAGAACGCATAAGGAGCATGTCCCGTGGCTGGTTTTTCACGTCGTCACTTCCTCGCAGGACTGGGTACTGGTGCATCTGCGGCTGCGTTGCATGGCTGCGTTAACTCGCAGCAAGCGTCGAATAGCAGTAATGCAGCTAGCCGTAGCGAATCCGGTGCGGATGGGGCTGCTGATGTGAGGTTGCAAACCGCAGTTGTCGACTTCGACGGTGCGCACCAGGCAGGCATCATGGAACCGCAACAAGCACGGGCAAACGTCGTCGCGTTTCACCTGAAAGATGGGGTGGACCGGGATGGCGTTCGTCGGTTACTGAAATTGTGGACTGAAGATGCACGGCGGTTAACCGCAGGTATTGCGCCTCGCGGAACCCTCGAACCAGAATTGCTGCATGCTCCAGCAAACCTCACTATCACCGCGGGTTTTGGCCCTAGGCTGTTTAGCGTAATTGGCGCTGAAGAACAGCGGCCAGACTGGCTCGAGCCCATACCGGAATTTAGTCGCGACAAATTAGATTCGCAGTGGGCAGAGGCTGATCTGTTGCTACAGATCGCGGCTGATGAACCACTTACAGCTACCTATGCATTGCGGCACATGGTCCGCTCGGGCGTTGATTATGTCGATGTTGCGTGGTTGCAGCAAGGATTTTCTCACGCAGACGGTGCCCGTACGCAGAGCACGACTCCACGCAACCTGTTTGGTCAATTCGACGGTACCGTCAATCCGCATACTGCCGAGGAGTTCGCCAACCAGGTATTCGTGCAGGAAGATTCGTCGGACCCGGCGTGGATCCACGGCGGTAGCGCCATGGTCATTCGCCGCATTCGAATGAACCTGGACACTTGGGAGAAATTGGATCGGACGTCACGCGAAAATGCGATGGGACGCAAACTTGACTCCGGTGCCCCGCTGACCGGTAGCGATGAGCATGATGACCCAGATTTTTCTGCACGCGATAAATTCGGCCTTCCGGTTATCGATCCCACCAGTCACATCGCGCGTGCACATCATCCGGACGATAAGCCGGAACAAAAGATTCTCCGGCGGCCATTTAGCTATGATCTTCCGCCAGAACCTGGTGACGGACAATTGTCGAATTCTGGGCTAGTTTTTATCTGTTTCCAGCAAGATCCTCGGAAGCAATTCATTCCGATCCAACAGCGACTCGACGAAGTTGATCGGCTCAATGAATGGATCACGCATATTGGCTCGTCAGTCTGGGCCATCCCACCCGGAACTGATGCTACGGGGCGCACGCGTGATGAATATTGGGGACAATCGCTGCTCGAAGCGTAGCGATTTGGTAGAGAAGACCAGGTATGGGCTCCACGTTGCCAGCATTGCTAGCCCTAGCTACTGCGTGTGCACACTGAGGCGCTAAAATGGGCCAGTAACTAGTTTTTTCAGGTTGCGGCCAGGTATGCCGCAGCCTATGAGCGCAAAGGAGCGCAAGCTTTCATGGTCCATGCACTTGAGCCACTGGCAAACCCGTCCGAATCTTTTTGCGTGACTGCCGGCACCGCCGTCGGCGCGGCGATGAAGGATCTGGGATATCCGAACAAGGGGCCGGAAGCAGTCGTCTGCGTGAAAGACGCAGAAGGAGTTCTCAAAGATCTCAGCCACGTTCCTGACGTCGATGGTGAATTCTGGCCGGTGATTGCTGGTTCCGAAGATGGAAGGGGAGTGATCCGCCACTCCTGCGCCCACGTGTTGGCACAGGCCGTGCAAAAAGAATTCCCCGGTACCAAATTGGGTATTGGCCCAGCGATCGATAACGGCTTTTATTACGACTTCCAGGTTGCAGAGCCCTTTACGCCAGAAGATCTGAAAAAGATCGAGAAGCGGATGAAAAAAATCATCAAGACGGGGCAACGATTCTCACGTGGGGTGTTTGCTGATACTGCCGATGCGGAAAAAGCTCTTGCCGACGAACCCTTCAAGCTAGAATTGGTTGCTGACAAAGGCAACGTGGATCCAGATTCCGACGAGGCAACCGAGGTTGGCGTTGGCGAATTGACCTATTACGACAACCTCAACCCGCGAACGGGTGAAGTCGAATGGTCAGATTTGTGTCGCGGTCCGCACATTCCAACGACGAAGTACATCCCGGCATTTAGCCTCACCCGGGCATCAGCTGCTTACTGGCGCGGTGACCAGTCACAGGCCGACCTGCAACGTGTTTACGGCACCGCATGGGAATCCACCGAAGCTCTCGATGCGTACCAATTGATGCTGGAGGAAGCAGAAAAGCGTGATCACCGACGACTCGGTGCAGAACTCGACCTGTTCTCGTTCCCCGATGAAATCGGTTCTGGGTTCCCTGTCTTCCACCCGAATGGCGCCACCGTGCGTATGGAGATGGAAGAATTCTCCCGACGTCGCCACATCGCAGCGGGCTATTCCTTTGTCAACACCCCGCACTTGACGAAGGGTGATTTGTTCCGCAAATCCGGGCACCTCGATTTTTATTCGGAGGGTATGTTCCCACCGATGCAGCTTGATGGCGAATACGACGCCGAGGGTAACGTCACGAAACCGGCGCAAGACTACTACGCCAAACCGATGAACTGCCCAATGCACAACTTGATCTTTGCCTCGCGTGGTCGTTCCTACCGCGAACTGCCATTGCGCCTGTTCGAGTTCGGTACGGTTTATCGCTATGAGAAATCCGGCGTGGTGCATGGATTGACTCGTGCCCGTGGCTTTACCCAAGATGACGCCCACATCTATTGCACGGAGGATCAGCTCGAAGATGAGCTGCGCAAAGTTCTCGACTTCATCATCTCCTTGCTGCGTGATTATGGTTTGGACGATTTCTACCTAGAGCTTTCGACGAAAGACCCGGCGAAGTTCGTGGGGTCTGACGAAATCTGGGAGCGCTCGACCTCTATCCTGCAGCGAGTCGCGGATTCTTCTGGTTTGGATCTGGTGCCTGACCCAGAAGGTGCGGCGTTTTATGGACCGAAGATTTCTGTGCAAGCGCGCGATGCCATCGGACGTACCTGGCAGATGTCGACGGTGCAGCTCGATTTCAACCTGCCGGAACGCTTCGAATTGGAGTACACCGCACCAGACGGCAGCAAGAAGCGTCCGATCATGGTCCACCGTGCACTGTTCGGGTCGATTGAGCGATTCTTCGGCGTTTTGCTCGAGCACTATGCCGGAGTATTCCCGGCGTGGTTGGCACCGCAACAGGTCATGGGGATTCCTGTTGCTGATGAGTTCGTGCCTCACCTCGAAGAGGTCACGGCGAAATTGCGTGAGCGCGGAATCCGTGCGGATGTCGATACCTCTGATGACCGCATGCAGAAAAAGATTCGTAACCACACCACCGGAAAAATTCCGTTCATGTTGCTGGCCGGCGGACGTGATGTGGAAGCCGGGGCAGTGTCGTTCCGATTCTTGGACGGAACTCAACTCAATGGTGTTGCCGTCAACGATGCAGTCGAGCTGATCGGTGAGTGGATCACTCAGCGCCGCAACGATGCGCCATCGAAGGAGACCTTTGGCACACGGTAACGACAACGCCCAGGACATCGTCCGCGACAATGCTCACGGCCACCAGACCGACCACGTTAACGCTGACGCTCCCTGGGTAGACCAGGGGGCCGGGGAGCCGGACCGGTTGCAGCGTCTGTGGGCGCCGTACCGGAAGGCCTATCTGACGGAAAAGAGTGCTGATCCTTTCGTTGCCGCGCCACAAAAATCGGATGAAGAGAGTCTGATTGTGGCACGCGGAAACCAGGTTTATGCGCTGCTCAACCTGTTTCCTTACAATGCTGGACACCTGTTGGTGGTGCCGTACCGGAAAGTTGCCAATGTGGAAGACCTCGATATCGAGGAATCGCAGGAATTCATGAGTTTTATTCAGATGGCGATTCGGGTATTGAAAAAGGTCTCCAATCCACACGCGATTAACGTCGGCATGAACCTGGGCGGTGCTAGCGGCGGCAGCGTGCGGGATCATTTGCACGCGCATATCGTGCCACGCTGGCAAGGAGATGCAAATTTTCTGACAATAATTGACGGTACTAAGGTGTTGCCGGAGCTTTTGGCTGATACGCGCACTATCCTGGCACAAGGATGGAAAGAAATTTCTGCTGAATTTGCCGATGAAAAGGGAGCTAACTGCCACTAATGCTGAGCGTTCATGGTCGTAAACCCGCGGCAGTATTCGTAGAACCGGTTGCCAAGTTGGCGATTGCCGCTGGCTTAACCCCCAATATGGTGACAGTGATCGGCGCGGTTGTCACGACAGCCATTGCTGTGGTGCTGATTCCAGCAGGATTTTTGTTTTGGGCTGCGGTGCTATCTGGTGCGTTCGCAGCTTTCGACATGATTGACGGCACCATGGCACGGCTAAAAGGTGGCGCGAGTAGATTTGGTGCCACCCTGGACGCTACGTGTGACCGGATCACCGATGGTGCGTTATTCGCAGCGATCACCTGGTGGTTGATCTATGAATACGACGCTCCACAAGCATTGGTGGTCGCATCCTTTATTGTCTTGGTAGCTTCACAGGTCATTAGCTACATCAAAGCTCGTGGGGAAGCCTCCGGGCTGGCGATGGTTGGCGGTTTGATCGAGCGCCCGGAGCGGCTCATAATCGGGCTCACCGGAATTGGGCTGCAAGGTCTTGGCGTGCCGTATGCCATTGACGTTGCACTCTGGATTTTGGCAATTGGTTCTTTGTTCACGGTGTATCAGCGCATTGCCATGGCACGCCGTCTTGATCCGAAAGACGGAAAGGCCACTGCATGACACACTATTCGGAAACCACCACAAACCAACCCGAAGGTAGTCTCCAAGAAAACCTCGCTGCTTACGGATATTTTGCAGGCTGGTCGCTCGTACGGCGTCTTCCACTCCCGATTGCACGGTGGAGCTTCGACAGGATCGCGGACCTGGCCAGCAATGGTGGTAAGGGAGCAGAACAGCTGCGGAAGAATCTTACGCGGGTAGTTGGCGCGGAAAATGTCACCAGAAAACTGGTCCGGGATTCGATGCGCAGCTATTTCCGTTATTGGCTCGAGGCTTTCCGCTTGCCGACGATGCAATACGAAAGCAACCTGCCGCGTCGTCTCGCCGACGGAGTCTCCGGCAGAGACGATTTCGATGCGGCTCTCGCCCGTGGCAAAGGAGTGGTATTGGCCTTACCGCACACCGGAAACTGGGACATGGCGGGTGCGTTCGTTGTGGCGCATTACGGCCAGTTCGCGACCGTTGCAGAGCGAGTCAAGCCAGAATCCTTGTTTGATGCCTTCGTGGAGTACCGGAATTCCATGGGGTTTGACGTCATTCCGTTGACAGGCGGAGATACCCGGCCGTTTGCCTACCTGAAGCAGGTTCTAGAAGACGGCGGAGTCGTCGCCTTATTGTGCGAACGAGACCTGAAAAATTCCGGCGTAATCGTTGACTTTTTTGGTGAACCCGCGTCGATGGCAGCGGGACCGGCCGTGCTTGCCCGCGAAACCGGGGCAACCTTGTTCGCCGTTCATTCGTGGTACCAAGGTGACGACGACGGTGAATCAGCGAATTGGGGCTTGGCCGCCACCGATGAAATTGCTGTCACAGATGTGGAATCTACCACGCAACGATTAGCTGATGCGTTTGCAAAAAATATTGCGCGCACCCCGCAGGACTGGCATATGCTGCAACCCATTTGGCTGCGTGATTTGGACCCTGCGCGGATGAGCCAGCGCCAACGAGAAGCCCTGGCTGCCAGCAGTCCCGACAAGCACTAAGGTTGCCCGATGCGAATTGGCATAGTCTGTCCTTATTCTTTTGACGAGCCTGGCGGCGTCCAGGCCCATATTTATGACTTGGCGACGATTTTGATCAGCCGCGGACACATCGTGCGCGTGTTGGGGCCTGCTGCAGAAGATACTGCCGTGCCCGATTTCGTCGTCAAGGGAGGACGTTCTTTTCCGATCCGCTATAACGGCTCGGTGGCGCGTCTGTCGGTTGGCCCGCATGTTCGTCGTACCGTCAAGGCATTTATTCGCGACGGCCAATTTGATGTGATTCATGTGCACGAGCCGAACTCTCCCAGCTATTCCATGGCTGTGCTCAGAATCGCGCAAGGGCCGATCGTCGCGACCTACCATGCTTCTGCAGCGAGTTCTCTGCTGTTAAATATGGCGAAGCCAATCTTACGGCCAATTTTGGATAAAGTTCGCGCGGGCATCGCGGTGTCGGAAATGGCGCGGCGATGGCAAGTTGAACAGCTCGGCGGAGACCCCGTCCTCATTCCCAATGGGGTTGATACTTCTGTCTATGCGAAACAGCGCGTGCCTTTGGTGAACAAGAATGCAGAGCATGCGGATACCCCCATAGAAATCGTGTTCCTCGGCCGTCTCGATGAATCGCGCAAGGGCTTGGACGTGTTGCTGGATTCTTTGCGTCAGCTAGATCGTTCGGTGCGTGTGACCGTCATGGGAGGCGGTCGCAAGCGCGATGTTGACGGGGTTGATTTTGTCGGCCGCGTGAGCGATGCGGATAAGGCTGCGATCTTGGGGCGCGCTGATATCTACGTCGCTCCTAATCTAGGTGGAGAAAGTTTCGGGATCGTACTCGTTGAAGCCATGGCGGCCGGCTGTGCTGTCGTCGCCAGTGACCTGGAAGCTTTCGAGGTCGTGTGTGATGCTGCGAGCGAAAACCCGGCGGGAGCGCTGTTTCGCACCGGCGATAGTACCGATCTCACGCGAGTGTTGCGGATGCTTGTCGACGACTTCGAGCACAGAAAGCGCTTGGTGGCAGCCGGGATCCAACGCGCGCAAAACTTTGACTGGGAATCGGTGGCGACTCAAGTAGAAACCGTCTACGAAACCGTTGTCGATGGAACTAAGGTGCAGGTCGGAAAATGATATTGGACCTGATTCTCGCTGTTGTCTTGGTCGGTATAGTCAGTGCGTTGTTATGGAGTTATTTCACGGCGCAACGGCTGCACCGTCTGCACATTCGTCTTGATGCTGCGTTGCAGTCGCTACAAGCGGCACTCGATCGCCGGGCAGCCGTGGTCGCGGCGGTGGTTTCCGAGCTTGCCGCACAGGCTAGGGACGTCGAGGCAATCCGGCTCGTGCATGGAGATATGGCCTCCCGTGAATCTGCCGAACGTGAATTAGCGGCAGCTGTGGACCACCAAAATATGAGCAGTACGGAGCTTGTCGACGCCGACGTCCGAGTCGAGCTCGCGCATCGGTTTTATAACGAAGCTGTCTCCAGCACCCGCGGGCTACGGTTGCGCCCACTCGTGAAGACATTCCGTCTGGGAGGGCGCGCGCCACTCCCGGATTTTTTCCAATACACCTCGTTTTTATGAAGCTGAGTTTTACGAAACCGAGTTGTGCAGACGGCCTCTTGCTTAGTTGACGACGTCTTCGACTGAGACGGGTGGTCCGAGCATAAGCAGCACAGCGAAGACCACCGCGACAACGACGAGTACCACGAGGATGCTGCGTGCGGGATAACGCACGGCTTGGTACAGGGCATGGTCGAATAGCCCACATGGTTGTTGTGTGGAGGCGGTATCACGATAGCGCCACCCGGCGTTGAGGTGGCCGCGTTTGTCGAGCCAGAGCGTGAATGGCCAGGCTGCGAATGGGATGACGGAAACGAGTAGGCCTACGATACCCACTGCTGCCGGCCAACGGTTGTTGATCCAGATCAGAAGTGTCATCACCACAAAACACAAGAATCCGAAGCCATGAATGCTTCCGGTGATCGGTACTACGACGTCTGTGGTCCCAGAGTATTTCAGGATCATTCCGAAAATCAACAGGGCCCATGTGACCATTTCGAGCGCGGCAGCCACACGGTGTAATTGGTTCGGTTTCATACACGCAACTGTAGCTATCTTGGCGGCACTGACGGTGGCTAGGGTGGGCTTCGTGCTGGAGTTGCAAGGACAGTCATGCGGTAGGCTTGTGTCGGATCTCACTAAACGTCGTCAAGTGAAAGAGTAGTCAATGAGTGCGAGTGAAATCAGTCGGGTGCTGCGGGTTGACGAAATCGCCGCAGAGGATGCAATCGAGTTATCGGATGCAGATGTGCAATCCGCGGTGACCGCTGCAGGTGAGCGAGTTCGTCTGCTCCCAGAAGGCCGATGGTTTCATGCGCCGTGGCTATCGTCGAAAGCCGAACGCACCTATGGTGGCCAGTTTGTCGGGCAAGCGTTGGCTGCGGCGAATGCGACCGTCTCGAATAAGCATCTGCACTCATTGCACACATATTTTCTACAAGGCGGAGACCCAAAACATGGTGTGGATCTGTTCGTCGAAATCGTACGTGACGGCCGCAGCTTTGCGAATCGCCGTGTGCGGATCTTTCAGCACGGATCCGAAATTTGCACCGTCAATGTGAGCTATCACCGTCCAGGAGACACTGGCCCCACCCATGGGCACCCGATGCCGGCGGTTCCGTACCCGGATACGACGCCACGTGAAGTGTTCGTCGACTTCAGCAAGTCCGAAACGCTGGAACACAGTGGTGATTGGGACGGTCTCGTGGTTCCGCAAGAAAAAATTACCGATGGCTTTGAGCCTGGAAATCGCCTCAGCATCTGGCTGCGCTATAACGGCGAGATTGCTGATGACTCGAACTTCCATGCCGCGGCACTCGGCTATATTTCTGATACGACATTACTGTCGAACACCACGAGCTTAGAACCGAAACGTCACGTACAGATGGCAAGCTTGGACCACTCCATGTGGATGTTTGAACCGTTCCGGGTCGATGAATGGTTGTTATACGACCAGTGGTCGCCTGCAGCCAATGCCGGACGTGGTTTTGCGATTGGTCGGTTTTACCGCAGCGACGGCACGCTGGTTGCAATGGCCACGCAAGAAGGTCTCGTGCGTGATCACCGCTAAGTTTTGGCCGACACGTATAATTGACGGAGTCAAAATTACTAAGCATGAAATCAGTGCAATAATTCAACGTCCGCGTAGACATTGTGCGGCGTTGCAGACGCTGCACCAGCACACACGATGCTGTGGGAAGGATTGATATGGCAGGCCACTCAAAATGGGCGAATAACAAACATAAAAAAGCTGCCAACGACGCTAAGCGTGGCAAAGAATTCGCCAAGCTCGTCAAAAACATTGAAGTAGCGGCACGCAATGGCGGCGGTGATCCAGCAGCTAATCCGACGTTGGATGACATGATCAAAAAGGCGAAGAAAGCCTCTGTGCCGGCCGACAATATTGAGCGGGCACGGAAACGTGGATCAGGTGAAGAAGCCGGTGGCGCCGACTGGCAGCCACTCATGTATGAAGGCTACGCCCCAAATGGGGTAGCGATGCTGATCGAGTGCCTGACCGACAATAAGAACCGTGCTGCCACCGATGTTCGTACCGCGATGAGCAAAAACGGCGGAAACCTTGGAGAATCCGGCTCCGTGGCATATATGTTTAGCCGCACCGGATATGTGTTGGTCGAAAAAAAGGATGGTCTGACCGAAGACGATCTCTTGCTCGCTGTTTTGGAAGCCGGCGCTGAAGAGGTCAAAGACGAAGGTGAAAAATTCGAGATCATCTGTCAGCCGACCGACGTTCCCGCCGTGCGCACGGCATTGGAAGAAGCCGGTATCGACGTCGATGATTCTGATCAAGATTTCCGCGCTTCCGTTGATGTGCCACTCGATGCCGAAGGGGCAAAAAAGGTCCTGAAATTGATCGATGCGCTGGAAGACGTCGACGATGTGCAAGATGTTTACACCAACATGACTGTCTCTGATGAGGTCATGGACGAACTCAACGCCTAAAAATCGATGAACCTCGAGGGATTGCGCGTCATGGGCATTGATCCCGGATTGACGCGATGTGGATTATCCGTGGTGCAATCTGGCAAAGGCCGCGCTATCTATCCGGTCTCAGTCGGGGTGATACGCACACCGAGTGATGCCCCGTTAACCGAGCGTTTGCTGCGGATTTCTCGTGCGGTCAACGAGTGGATCGATGATTATCAGCCTGATGTCGTCGCGATCGAGCGCTTGTTTGAGCGCGGAAACGTCTCCACAGTGATACACACTGCACACGCCGTCGGGGTTTTGATGTTAGCCGCAGCCGAGCGCGGGTTGCCGGTAGATATGTACACCCCTTCGGAAGTGAAAAAGGCCATTAGCGGCAATGGTCGTGCGGATAAGAAGCAGATGACCGCGATGGTCACCCGCATTTTAGGCCTTTCCGAACCACCGCAACCGGCTGACGCTGCGGACGCACTGGCCTTGGCAATTTGTCATTGCTGGCGTGCCCCCGCACTAGCCCAACGTCGTCGGTTATTACATCAATCGTTAGAGAAAGGCTCTTAGTTAGTCATGATCTCCTCGCTACGCGGAACCGTCATCGATATCAGCCTGAATGCCGCTGTGTTGGAATGCTCAGGTGTCGGGTACCGAGTGATCGCCACCCCACGCACCTTGGCGCGATTAACGCGCGGAGAAGAAGCGTTTATCTTGACGACGTTAGCTGTCAAAGAAGATTCGATGACCTTATACGGGTTCACCGATTCTAGCGACCAGGAAATGTTCACGGTCTTGCAAAAGGTATCCGGATTTGGTCCGAAGCTTGCGATGACGGCGTTGTCGGTGCTCAATGCGGAAGAATTGGCGAGTGCGATAGCCGGTGCTGAATCTAAGAGTTTGCAGCGTATCCCCGGTATTGGCAAGCGTGTTGCAGAGCGGCTGATCGTGGAACTTAAAGATAAAGTCGCAGCCTGGCAACCCGCGGCCAGCGATGATGCCACCGCGGGCCAGCAGCTGAGCACAGACTTGAATGAGCAGCAGGGTACTGCAGGAGTTTCAGAGCACGTCATCGAAGCCTTGTTGGGTCTCGGGTTTCGGGAAAAACAGGCAGCGACTGCAGTCGAGCGCGTGTTGGCGGAGACTCCGCACGCCGATTCCTCACAGGTCCTTCGTGGGGCTTTAGCTAAACTGGGGCCACAGAAATAACGCTGGATAGAAGCGGTAGAAAATGTCTGATTTAGAGCGCACAGAGTTTGAATTACCAGCCGATTACACCGCTGACAGCAGCAGGAATTCGGAGCAGCCGTCCGCTGTGGCTGGCGGGGGTCGGGGACGATCGCAGGATGCTGCTGTAGATCCCCATCGACACAATGGCGAACAAGACATTGAGCGTTCGCTACGGCCGAAAAATTTAGCCGAATTTATTGGGCAGCCGAAGGTGCGCGAACAGCTCTCACTCGTGTTAGACGGCGCGCGTGGGCGTAGCGTTACCCCGGACCATGTCTTGCTCTCGGGACCACCGGGTTTGGGTAAGACAACGATGGCGATGATTATCGCCGGAGAACTCGGTTCTAGTTTGCGCATGACCTCCGGGCCAGCACTAGAGCGAGCAGGCGATCTGGCTGCGATGCTGTCTAACCTCATCGAAGGCGATGTGCTATTTATCGACGAGATTCACCGAATGGCGCGATCGGCCGAGGAAATGCTGTATATGGCCATGGAAGATTTTCGCATCGATGTCATCGTCGGTAAAGGTCCTGGAGCGACGTCAATTCCACTAGAGATTCCTCCATTTACTCTGGTGGGGGCAACGACGCGCGCTGGCATGCTGACGGGACCGCTACGTGACCGCTTCGGGTTCAACGCACAGATGGAGTTTTATGACACTGCCGATCTGACCGAAGTCATTGAGCGCACTGCCAAGATATTGCAGGTAGAGATTGACCATGATGCAGCGGTAGAAATCGGCTCGCGTTCGCGCGGGACCCCACGAATTGCCAATCGCTTGTTGCGGCGCGTGCGCGACTACGCTGACGTGCACGGCACCGGTCGCATCGACTTCGCTGCTGCGCAGGGAGCGCTGGATGTTTTCGACGTCGACAACCTCGGGCTCGACCGTCTGGATAGAGCGGTTCTGGGCGCTCTGGTGAAAGGGCACGGTGGTGGACCAGTGGGCGTAAACACCTTGGCGGTGGCTGTCGGAGAAGAAGCTGCCACTGTAGAAGAAGTCTGTGAACCATTTTTGGTGCGGGCAGGATTACTGGCACGCACTGGACGCGGCAGGGTAGCGACTGCGCGCGCATGGAATCATCTCGGATTACCAGCGCCGGACCATGCCCCGGGACAGTTCGACGACTATGCAGGACAATAACGCGGAGTGATTGCTCGGCTTCGCGTCCTCAAGATCACTCTGCCCACGTGTGTGTCCACCGGGGCTAAGTAGCATTGCCTTAGCCCTGTCTGGCACACTGTGGGACATGGATATTATGATCATTATTGTCCTTTTGGCGTTGTTCTTGCTGCCATCATTTTTTATGATGCGCAAACAGCGCAAACAGCAGGAAGAGATGCGTTCCTTCCAGCAGGCGTTGCAACCGGGTGATCGTGTGATCTCTGCTGGCGGCATCCACTTGGTACTGACGGATGTTGGAGAGACCAGCGTTACTGGTGAGGTGGCCGATGGCGTAGAAGTTACTATGGAAAAAATTGCCATTTTGCGCCCTGCCGACCAAGTAACCCCAGCGCAGAATTCCCCGATTGCGGGCGAACCAGGCGATGCACACGGTGAACAAAGCATTGCGGACCACAGTAACGACGACCGTGGTGAGCAGGATTACTCTGATCATCCAGAAAACGACAACCGTAACAGTTAACTAGGGCTTAGGCTGTGATGGTGTCAATGCGGCAAATCAGTCAACACTGATCGTGTATTAACCTCATTGCTGCATCATCGCAGCCTGCTTAAAAGTTTTTTCAGGAGAAACACCCTTGCCGGAACCAAATACAAAGGCCAAACGCGTCGGCAATGCCCGCACGTGGCCTGCCAAGGCCTTGGCCTGGTTTATTCTCGTCACCGTGGCACTCTTTTCGCTGATTTTGTTTACGGGTGACCGCCAAGCGACGCCACGTCTTGGCATCGATCTACAAGGTGGAACCCGGGTGACGTTGGTTCCGCAAGGCGACGAGCCCACCCAAGACCAGTTAGACCAAGCGCGCACAATTTTGGAGCAGCGTGTCAACGGTATGGGAGTTTCGGGTGCACAAGTCGTCGCCGACGGTAATACCTTGGTTATTACCGTGCCTGGCGAGGACACAGCACAGGCACGCGCCGTGGGCCAGACCTCGCAGTTGCTATTTCGTCCAGTAGCGCAGCAGCCTGCACCAGATCCAACAGCGTTGACTGAGACGCTCGCGGAAATGGCGAACCGGTGGGTCGAATATGACTTGCTGAGCAAAGAAGAAGCCGAAGAAACGATCGACCAGATTTTCGCGGCGATCGAAGACCAGCGGAGTCAAGGTGAGGGGGAGCAGGCGCCTGACCCGGGGGAGAAGCCGAAAATTACGGCGAAGCCGAAACCCGAGCCGACTAACTCGATTGAACAGGCGGAGCGCAGGGAAGAAATCACTGAGCTGTTGATTAAAGATCGGCAGTCGGATGACCCGACTACACAAGCTGCTGCCAGTGCATTGATGACGTGCGAAGGTGATATTGATCCTCTGTCGGGTGCGGATGATCCGGCGCGTCCGCTGGTGACGTGTGACTATGAACAAGGGCAGCCATATTTGCTGCAGCCTGCGCCGTTACTCAACGGTGTCACTGACCCCGATGGTCCGCGTTTGACGGGTAATGAAATCGATACCGATAGCCCGATTAACGGTGGTTTTAACCAGCACAGCGGGCAAATGGAGATCTCTTTCGCGTTTAAGACCGGCTCTGGCCCTTCGGGCGCACAAACCTGGGCTGATCTCACACAGGAATATTTGCAGCAGCAAATTGCCATCACCTTGGACTCGAATGTGATTTCTGCACCGGTCATTCAGGGCGTTACCCCATACGGTTCGACGACCTCGATCACGGGACAATTCAGCCAGGATGAAGCGCAAGAACTCGCAAACAACCTGCGCTACGGTGCACTGCCGTTGTCGTTTGTCGGCGAAGACGGAACCCCTGGTGGTACCGCAGAAACCGTCCCACCATCACTGGGGCAAGCTGCACTCAAAGCCGGGCTTATCGCCGGATTGGTTGGCTTAGCATTAATCGCAGTCTACGTTTTCTTCTACTACCGCCTACTTGCCCTCGTTTCTCTGGTTTCACTCGCAGCGGCTGGCGTCATTACCTATGCGGCGATCGTTCTGCTGGGGCGTTGGATCGGTTACTCATTGGATCTGTCAGGTATCGCGGGTCTGATCATTGGTATTGCCACCGCAGCTGACTCGTTTGTTGTCCTCTACGAGCGCATCAAGGATGAGCTGTTGCAGGGCCGAACATTCCGCTCCGCCGCACCACGGGCTTGGGAGCGAGCGAAGCGCACGATTGTCACCGGTAACGTCGTGACCCTGATTGGTTCCGTCGTCGTTTACTTCCTGGCAGTCGGTGATGTGAAAGGTTTTGCGTTCACTCTGGGAATTACGACGGTATTCGACATTGTTGTCTCCTTCTTGGTGACCGCTCCGTTGATGATCCTTGCAGCTCGCAAACCATTCTGGGCGAAACCACAGGTAAACGGCCTGGGCAAAGTTTATGACTTAGTCGAACAGCGCCGTGCAGAAGCCGAATCTGCGGATGAGGAGAAAATCCATGGCTAAACAATCACTCGTCAACCGCTTAACCACCGGAGATGGCGGCATCGATTTCATCGGTCGCACCAAGCTGTTCTACGTCATCACTGCCGCGCTTATCCTGATAAGCCTGGCGTCGATGCTTTTCCGGGGTTTTTCCATGTCTATCGATTTCGAAGGCGGCACCCGGATCACCATGCCTGCGGGCGATCTGGTCGCTGAAGAAGTCGAAGAGACCTTCGTTGAAGCTACCGGAGTAACGCCGGAGATCACACAAATTGTCGGTTCTGGCGATTCGGAGACTCTTGAGATCACCTCTGAACACCTATCGCCGGCCCAAATCGACGAGGCGCGTCTCGCCATCTTCGAAGAGCATGAACCGGTCGATCACACGGGAAAACCATCGCCTGATGCCATTGGAGACTCGACAGTTTCGGAATCCTGGGGCGATACGATTACGCAGCGCATGCTGTTGTCTATGGTGGTCTTTCTGGTATTCGCGACGATTTATGTTGCTTTCCGTCTGCAGAAATACATGGCCGTTGCTGCGATGGGCGCGCTCGTCGTCGACGGCATCGTCATCGCGGGAATTTATTCTCTGTTTGGCTTTGAAGTCTCGCCAGCTGTCATCATCGGTCTGCTGACGGTGTTGACCTTCTCGATTTATGACACAGTCATTGTGTTCGACAAGGTGAATGAGAACACTGAGGGCGTGACTGCCTCGCGGCGTGCGACCTATTCGGAAGAGGCGAACCGAGCTATCAACCAGACCGTGATGCGTTCGATTTCGACTTCGGTGATTTCTGCGCTGCCGATCATCGCGCTTTTCGCGGTGGCCGTGTGGCTGATGGGGATCGGAACGCTGCGTGATCTTGCTTTGGTCCAGCTGATTGGTGTCATCGAAGGCATTTTCTCTTCGATTTTCTTGGCGACGCCGTTGCTGGTTTCCCTCGTTAACCGCAGTAAGAAGATCAAAAAGCACAACGAAGAAGTAGCGCAATATCGTGCACGTGGTGAGCAAGGCAGCGATCTTTCTGCCGATGCAGCCACCAACGACGACATTGAGCACCGCACGTTTGCCTCTCCGGAAAACGCACCAGTCAATGCGCCGGCTCCGGAGACTCAACGGAATGGACACAACCCTACTGGCAGTACGTGGCGGCCTGAATAAAACTCGGCGACGATAGGTTTGCCCATCGTCGCCGAGTTTCGTACGCTCACTGTTTATTATCTGGAATAAGTGAGGAACAAGTACCCCATGGCGGAGTCTCTCGATTCGAATGCAAGATCAGCACGACGGCACGGCCGACGCCGTGTTTCAGCGATCACTGCGTCACTGGCATTGGCTGGTGTGCTCGTTTCTTGCGCTGATGAACCCGAACCAGAGGCATCTGATCATCTTGGTTGGATCAGCACGGTTGCCGACGGTGCGCAAGACCTCAATTTTCAGTCGTCTTCTCCGTTGACAACGACGAATGCTGGTTCCACGCAGGGCAGCGCTACTGCGGCCCAACAATTATCGGCGCGGTTGTATCCCGGAGTCCATGTCCCGGGACCGCACGGGCAGATGATCCAAAATAGCGATTTGATCAATGTCCGTTACATACCTGGCCCGGAGCCACAAGTTCTTTTTAACCTCGTGGATGGCGCACAGTTTTCGGACGGCGCCGCAATCACCTGCACAGATTTTTTATTAACCTATACAGCCGGTGTCATGCCCGAGTTATTCGATTCCAGGTTGCCGCTGATGCAACATGTGAGTCAGTTTGATTGCCATCCGGGCTCGACACGATTCGTCGTGAAATTCAAGGAAGGCGCAGGTGGACGCTGGCGAGAATTATTCGCTCCTGGAACCGTGTTACCGGCACATGCGATAGCCTCGAAAGCTGGGATCTCGAAGTCACAGTTACATGAAGCCCTAGAACAGCGTGATGTCGACACGCTCAGGGAGCCAGCGAGAATTTGGTCGGAAGGCTTCGACCTAGAAAACTTTGACGCGCTGCTGCAAGTGTCGTTTGGGCCCTTCCTCATTGATCATGTTAACGACGACGGGGCTGCTGTCTTAGCCCGCAATGACGCGTATTACGGGGATAGTGCGCAGTTGGACAGTCTGGCTGTCTGGCCAGCGCGTGCCGATTCCGAACAGCTGGTACAAGCTGATTCCCTTGACATCGCAGATATCAGCCAGATTGATCCTGATTGGTTGGACCGGGATGCCATGGGTAATAATTTCGATGTCTACCCCGAGGTCGGCGAACTCACGGATGCTTTGTTGCTTGCCGACGATGGGATCTTTGCCGAAGCCGGTAATCGGCAAGCCTTTGCTGCATGTATTGACCAAGCAGCGGTTGCAGCGACCTCGTCGCAAGCCTCCGGCGTCGAAGTCGAGCCAGTGCTTTGGCAAAGCATCGAGCATGAAGACCCCGCACGCGCCCACCTTCGCGACATCGCTGAACCGCACGCAGCGGTTGATCATGAGAGGGCTCGTCAACTTGCAGGCCAGACGGTTCGCATTGGCTATCGCGGCCAAGACCAGCGCCTAAAAAGAATGGTCGAAACCATCGCTGCGGACTGTCAGCATGCCGAGATCGAAGTAGTGGATGCCTCCCAAGCAGAAACGACAGCGGATGATCTCTTTATCACCGATGATGCTGGTGATGGTGCGAGTTCCGAATCTTCTGCGGGAGGGGAATCTACTGCAGAAGAAGCCGGAGCAGCCTCCCGCAAGATTGATGCCTATTTGGGTGCGGTGTATCCGCCGAACTTGGATGTGCGCGCAGCGGTGCAAGTAGCGGACATTGCGGGGCTGCGCGAGGCGGAATCGAGGATGTGGGAAGAAATGCGTGCGATCCCCTTAGCGGCACAGCCACGCGTGTTCGTGATTAACCGCAACGTTGCTCACGCAGTGCCTTATACTGGTGAGTCGGGAATAGGCTGGAATATGGATCGCTGGCAGAAAACCGGCTAACGTCCGGCTTATTCGTCGTTCCACATCTGGAGCTGCGCTGCGAATCACCAGCTAGCTGACTCATTGACCGCCGATATTGGGAAAAATACTGTGACTGAATTCGTTAGAACCACGACTCTAGCCGGAGCCCAGAATGTTCTGGAAGAAAAGATCCGTCGGGTCCACGATTTCCCGCAGCCGGGTATCGTTTTTGAAGACTTGACTCCGGTACTCGCGGATCCTACCGCATTCGCCACGCTGGTCGATGCATTGGCGGAACAGTGCAAAGCAGCTGGCGCTGAAATCATCGGCGGTTTGGACGCCCGTGGCTTCTTGCTGGGTTCTGCTGTCGCTTACAAGCTGGGATTAGGCATTCTGGCTATCCGCAAAAAGGGTAAGTTGCCACCACCGGTGCACACCCAAGACTACAGCCTGGAATACGGTGACGCGGCACTTGAAGTACCCGCTGATGGAATCGATCTTGCGGGGAAGAATGTTGCTCTGGTCGACGACATTCTTGCCACGGGTGGCACGCTCGGTGCTGCGAAGAAGCTGCTTACTGCGTGCGGCGCCAATATTGTCGCCAACGTCGTCATCTTGGAAATCCCTGGTTTAGACGGGCGCACAAAGCTGGGAGACGATAATCTGGTGGTTATCTATCCGAATTCAGTGCGCTAGAGTGCGGAGATGCAATAATGACTGACAATAAAGCAGGAAAGCGATCATCACCGAGCGTGCGCAGTATGTCAGCGCGCCTCGCAAGGTCACTGACCTCCGGCAAAGTGAAGATCAAACCGGTTCTCGAACCACTGATGTCGATCCATCGTGAGTTTCACCCAAAGGCCGATGCAGATCTCATTAACCGTGCATATGAGACAGCGGAGCGTCTACACGAAGGCGTAACCAGGAA
The DNA here is from genome assembly GCF_041224285.1 of Corynebacterium drakensteinense. NCBI lineage: Bacteria > Bacillati > Actinomycetota > Actinomycetes > Mycobacteriales > Corynebacteriaceae > Corynebacterium > Corynebacterium drakensteinense. The sequence continues at coordinate 62,775 of NZ_JAXOFP010000002.1, read as the reverse complement.
CTCTGGCGATCCTTACATCACACATCCATTGGCGGTGGCCACGATTGCCGCGGAAATCGGCATGGATACCACAACCGTGGTGGCAGCTTTATTGCATGACACCGTCGAAGACACCGATTACTCGTTAGACGATCTCACCCGCGATTTTGGGGCAGAGGTCGCACGCCTTGTCGACGGCGTGACCAAGCTCGACAAATTAGCGTTTGGTAGCGGAGCTGAGGCCGAGACGATCCGGAAGATGATCGTTGCCATGTCCAAAGACCCTCGCGTGCTGGTCATTAAGGTCTCTGACCGCTTGCACAACATGCGCACGATGCGGTTTTTGCCTCCAGAAAAGCAAGCGAAGAAAGCCCGCGAAACCATTGAGATTATCGCGCCTTTGGCGCATCGATTGGGCATGGCCTCGGTGAAATGGGAACTCGAAGATCTCGCGTTCGCTATTCTTTATCCGAAGAAATACGACGAAATCGTGCGCATGATTGCCGACCGCGCACCGCAGCGTGATCGCGTCCTCGCGGAAATCATCGACGAAGTCTCCTCGACCCTCAAAGACAATGGCATCGAAGCCGAAGTTCGTGGACGACCAAAGCATTACTGGTCCGTCTATCAAAAGATGATTGTGCGTGGCCGTGATTTCGCCGAAATCTTCGATTTGGTGGGAATTCGTATTCTCGTCAACGACGTCAACAGCTGCTATGCCGCGATCGGCGTCGTTCACGGGCTATATTCTGCGCTTCCCGGGCGTTTCAAAGACTATATTGCGCAGCCGCGCTTTGGTGTTTATCAATCGCTGCACACCACGGTAATTTCCGGTGCTGGCAAGCCCTTGGAGGTGCAGGTCAGAACCCACGAGATGCACCATAATGCTGAATATGGTGTTGCCGCGCACTGGCGCTATAAAGAGCTGAAAGGCAAAAACAGCGAAAAAGACGCGGAAGTCGATCAGATGGCGTGGATGCGCCAATTGCTGGACTGGCAAAAAGAAGCTGCTGATCCCAACGAGTTTCTGGATTCGCTGCGTTACGATCTCACCTCGAACCAAATTTTCGCATTCACGCCGAAAGGCGATGTGATCACGCTTCCGGCAGATTCCACCCCGGTGGACTTCGCCTATACCGTGCACACAGAGGTTGGTCATCGTTGTATTGGTGCCAAAGTGAATGGCAAGCTGGTCGCGTTAGAATCAAAGCTTAACTCGGGTGATCGGGTAGAGATTTTTACCTCGAAGGACCCCAACGCCGGGCCATCCCGCGATTGGCAAAATTTCGTGGTATCCCCGCGTGCACGGGCAAACATCCGGCAGTGGTTCGCCAAAGAAATGCGTGAGGTTCACTTGGAGGCCGGCCGCGATGCATTAGCCGCCGAGATTCAACGTGGTGGCCTTCCGATGCACAGGCTGTTTACCACCGCTTCAATGAAGCAGGTTGCGACGCAGCTGCACTATCCAGACATCGATGCACTCTATACCGCGATCGGTGCTGGACATGTTTCGGCGCAGCACGTGTCGAATCAGTTGATGGCGATGTTCGGCGACCAAGAAGATGCAGTCGACGCCCTGGCCGATCGAACTCCGTGGAGTCAACTATTGGAGTCGAAGCAACAGGCAGCGGGTCAGGACAAGAGTGGAAGTGCGATTCTCGTCGAGGGCAACCCCGACGTTATGGCCAAGATCGCGAAGTGTTGTCAGCCGGTGCCTGGTGATGAAATTTTTGGTTTCGTCACCCGAGGCGGCGGTGTATCCGTGCACCGCGCGGATTGCACTAATGCGACGAAACTGCGTGATGAGCCGGAACGCGTACTTTCAGTCACTTGGGCAAACAACGTCGATACCGAAGGTGCGTTTAGTGCGACGCTCCAGCTGGAGGCACTTGACCGGCAAGGGTTGCTGTACGAGCTGACGGGGATATTCCAACAATCAAGCTTGTCGGTGTTGTCAATGAGTTCGCACTGTTCGGAAGATCATGTGGCGACCGTTCGCTTTACCTTCACGGTATCGGGCAGTAAACAGTTGGGGGCGTTGATGAATACTTTGCGCAATACCGAAGGCGTTTTTGACGTTTATCGTGTGACGGCTTAGCGTCACCGATGCAAAAAGAAACCACCCGCCCGGCAACTTTTCAGAGTGCTTGGCGGGTGGTTTTCGGTGGCGAGGAAATGCTCCTAGCCGTGGGGTGCAGTCTAGACTTCGAAAGTTATCCTGCGGTAGCCGATCGCTGAGATCGAAGATTTATTAGATGATCTTCAAGGATTTCAGGAAAGCGAAGATGGTGCTGGCAACGCCAACAACACCGGAGATAGCCTTCAGGATCTCGCTGAACTTCTTGAAGTTAAAGCCGCCTTCAGAGCTTCCTTTGTTCTCTAGGGAGCTGCCTTCCTTCTTGTCTCCAGCTGGCTCTTGAGAGCTGCCTTCCTTCTTGTCTTCAGCTGGCTTTTCTTTCTTCTCAGAGTCGGCTGGCTTCGAGGTTTCAGTGCTCTCTTTGCTCTCTTTGTCGTTGCCCTCGGACGATCCAGACTTCTCGAAGAGCTCCGATGAGCCTGAAATTCCGGGTGTCTTCTGCTGGTTTTCTTCAGCGATGGCTGGAGCAGCGGTCAGCGCGGTGGTGGACAGAGCAAGAGCAGTAACGCCGGCGAGGACAGCCTTGCGAGGGGAAAACTTCATGTTGCCTGAATTCCTTAGAAGTCGGTGTGTGCAGAACGCATTCAGATTAACGGAAACAAACCTTAATTTGCAACCATTTCCGATAAAAAGTTTGTGAAAATTAGGATTTTTTCACGGACGCCGTTTTAATCCGCACTTCTTCGGCAGGAGCGCCGTCCCCAGAACCGTCTCCAGTGCCCGCTTCTGCGATGCTGTCGAGTGCCTTCAAGCCTTCTTCATCGATTTGGCCGAAGTACGTGTAGTTGGCTTGCAGTGGAGAGTCGTCGTAGTTCAAGAAGAATTGCGAACCGTTCGTGCCTGCACCCGCGTTCGCCATGGCGATAGACCCACGTGGGTAGACAACTTGGGTAGTGGCAGCGTCGTCGCCGAGCTCATCGGTCGGGTATTCGTTGGCGAACTGGAAGCCTGGGCCGCCAGAGCCCTTTCCGGTGGGGTCGCCACATTGCAATACGTGGATTCCCTCGGTGGTCAGACGGTGGCAGACTGTGTCATCGTAGTAGCCTTCGCTGGCGAGGTGTTCGATGGCGTTGACGGTACATGGCGCTACTTCACGGTCAAGATCCATGCCGATGTCACCTTGAGAGGTCTCTAAAGTGACAGTGACGTTGCCACGCGCCGATACATTCTCAGTTTTCGGCAGACCGGCATCGGAAGCGCCCGCTTCATTGTCACGTTCCTCGTAGGTGCACGAGACTGTTTCGTCGAGCTGGTCTTTGCGCTCCATGGCAAGAGGCTCGGCTTCAGGGGTGTCTGTCGTGGTGGTTTCTTCTTCGGCAGTGAGTTCGGCGTCGTCACCGTCGCGGGTTGCCATGAGCCAAATACCGCCAACGAGTGCGACGATCGCGAGTGCAGCAACCGCTGCGATTCCCAAAGGCTGCGATTTTTCTTTGCGCTCCCGCGACTTCAACGCCTTATCCAGTTCTTCGAGCGCATCGGCGCCACGTTGTTTGTTATCAGTGTGATTGTCGGCCACGTTTAGTCTTTCCTGTTGTGGTTTCATTGCCCGGCGAGGATTTATTGCCGGGGCTCGCCTTGTTTGGCATCTGCGAAGATTCTAGCTAATTAGTTTTGCGCTCGGGGAGTGCGGTGCGGAACATAGTCCAGCGGTTTGCTGGATTTTCGCTGGCATCTTCTGGGCTCTGCTGGAGATTTTCTGGGGTGGCTGGAACTTGCGTAGCAAATAAGCAACAGTCCTTGCTGTATCTAGAAAAGTGGTAGCGGGGATTTCTGCAAGTCATTATTGTTGGAGATATGGCTACTACTAAGTTTCAAGGTCAAGACACGAACACCGTTGGCGAGTTGCCTCAGGTAGGCGACAAGTTGCCGGACTTTACTGTCGTGGGTTCCGACTTGCAGGAATTCTCCCCGTCCGATTATGCAGGCAAAAAACTCGTTCTGAACATCTTCCCTTCGGTCGATACCGGCGTGTGCGCCACTTCGGTTCGCCGCTTTAACGAGGAAGCAACCGCGCTGGACAATACCGTCGTTCTCGGCATTTCTGCTGACTTGCCCATGGCGCAAGGTCGTTTCACCGATGCTGAAGGCATTGAGAACGTCAAAACCGGTTCGGTATTCCGCTCGAATTTTGGGCAGGAGTTCGGCTTGCAGCTCGACGGCTCCCCTCTGAAGGGTTTGTTGGCGCGCACCGTAATCGTGACCGATGAAAACCACGAGATCACTCACGTGGAGCTTGTGGACGAGATCACCTCCGAGCCAAACTACGACGCAGCCTTGGAAGCGCTGCAAAAATAACCAACGCTGACGCTCTGGAATATCGCTGAGGAATAACTATGTAGAATCCCTACATGGAGATTTCCGGATTCGCAGCAGGCCCGTACCAAACAAATTGCTATATCGTTTCCGATAACGGCCACGCATTCGTGGTTGATCCGGGAATGCACTCTTTTGACCGCGTCCTAGCGGCAACGCAATCGTTGCAGCTTGACGCGGTTTTTCTGACCCACGGTCACTTCGACCACACCCGCTGTGCCGGCGATCTTGCCGCAAAATTTGATATACCGGTCTATATTCACGCCGCCGATGAATTTTGGCTTGGCGATACCAGTGGTCTGCCGCAGCGTATGCAGGCACTTTTCGATGTTGCCAACATGGTGCCGATCGCAGACTTACGCACATTGGGCACCGTCGGCAAGCGCAATGAGCCAGGGACACTTGAGCTTTTGGGCCACCAGTTCTCGACCTTTCATGCTCCAGGACATTCTCCGGGGTGCTTGATGCTGCAAGCCGATAACGTAGTTTTTGCTGGCGACGTGTTGTTTCGTGGAGCAATCGGGCGCACAGATTTACCGTTTTCTGATCCGCGAGCTATGGATGCCTCGCTGCGTGAGGTGGTGCTGAATCTTCCTGATGATTTACAGGTTTTGCCTGGACACGGGCCGACGAGCACGATGCGCTACGAGAAAGCCACCAATCCATTTTTGACACAGCTCAGCGGCTAGACTGTTATTCGTGAGTACTTCGAAATTCAAAGCAGCAGCCCCGAAGGGCGTACCTGATTACATCCCACCGCAATCGGCGACCTTTGTTAAGGTGCGCGATACTTTGCTTCATCACGCGCGTCTGTCTGGTTTTGAACACATCGAGCTGCCGATTTTTGAAGACACCCAATTGTTCGCTCGCGGAGTGGGTGAGTCGACGGATGTGGTTTCAAAGGAAATGTATACCTTTGCCGACCGTGGCGATCGTTCCGTCACTCTGCGTCCGGAAGGTACCGCTGGCGTCGTGCGTGCCGTGATTCAGCACGGTATGGACCGTGGCCCGCTGCCTGCAAAACTGGTGTATAACGGACCTTTTTTCCGTTACGAACGCCCACAGGCCGGCCGCTATCGGCAGTTGCAGCAGGTGGGCGTGGAAGCGATTGGCGTAGACGATCCGGCGTTGGACGCAGAGGTTATCGCGATCGCCGACCGGGCCTACCGCGCTTTGGGGCTGCGTGGCTACCGGCTGGAGATAACGAGTTTGGGTGACCAGAACTGTCGCCCGGCTTATCGCGAAAAATTGCAGGAATTTCTCTTCGGCCTCGATCTCGACGATGAAACACGGAAACGCGCGGAGATTAATCCTTTGCGAGTATTGGATGATAAGCGTGAAGAGGTCCAGCGCCAGCTTGTCGACGCGCCGCTCATGATAGACCACCTTAACGACGAGTGCCGCGCGCACTTCGAGGCCGTCACCGGGCTTCTCGACGAGATGGGCATCGAATATACGCTGAATCCACGCATGGTGCGCGGACTAGATTATTACACCAAGACTTGCTTCGAGTTCGTTCACGATGGTCTAGGTGCGCAGTCGGGAATTGGTGGCGGAGGCCGCTATGACGGCTTGATGGCGCAATTGGGTGGCCAGGAGCTGTCTGGAATTGGTTTTGGTCTCGGTGTCGATCGTGCAGTTCTGGCCCTGGAGGCCGAAGGCATCGAGCTTCGCGGGATCGAGCAGCGAGTGGAAGTATTTGGCGTTCCCCTGGGCGAGGTTGCGGCCGCGCGCATGCCGGTGATCATCAATTCACTTCGGCAGGCAGGCATTTCTGCGGATATGGCTTTCGGCGGCAAGGGCATGAAAGGCGCGATGAAGGCTGCGAACCGTTCGGGGGCTGCCTACGCCCTGGTGCTGGGTGAAGCAGAACTAGCCGACGGTGTGGTAGCCGTGAAAGACCTCGCCGCCCACGAGCAGACCGAGGTGCCAGCCGGGCAGTTGGGGGAGTGGCTGCTCACGAAGTTGCGCTAGAGACTAGCGAACCGGCGGCGTCGTAGCTTCCGGCTTCGCAACTGCGCGATTTAGCATTCTACCTGGCTGACCGTGAATCCTAGGGTTTTTGCGAGGCCTCCGATGGAGGTCTCTTTATATTTCGAGAGCATGTCACGGCCAGTCTCAGCCATGGTCTCGATGGCGTTATCAAGCGTGACGTGGTGTGTGCCCTCGCCGTACATTGCTAAGCGGGCGGCGTTGATGGATTTCACGCCACCGATCGCGTTGCGCTCGATACAGGGGATTTGCACGAGTCCTCCCACAGGATCGCAGGTCAAGCCCAGGTTGTGCTCGAGTGCGATTTCGGCGGCATTTTCAATTTGGGCGGCGTTGCACCCCAGCAGATGCGCCATACCGGCTGCAGCCATGGCTGATGCGGAACCGACCTCACCCTGGCATCCGACCTCGGCACCCGAGATCGAAGCATTCTGTTTGATAATCATGCCGATCGCACCCGCGGTGAGCAGGTAGCGTCGGGCGGATTCGCGGGTGAAATTCGCTTGAAAGTCGCGGGCATAATGCAGCACAGCCGGAATGATGCCGCAGGCGCCGTTCGTCGGTGCGGTGATTACACGCCCACCGGCCGCATTTTGCTCGTTAACGGCAAGTGCGTAAAGGTTGACCCATTCCATCGCGTCGAATCCATGCGAGGCGTCGGCTTCGGCATCGAGCAATTGTGCATATACCCGGTGCGCACGACGCGGGACATGCAGGCCGCCCGGCAGATGACCTTTCGCGGCGATGCCTTCGGTGACGCAGGAGCGCATCACATCCCACACGGTCGAAAGGTGTTCGTTGACGAAATCAAGCCCGCCGTCGTCTTTGTGTAAAACTTGTTCGTTAGCTTCGACGAGCTGCCAGATTTCTAACCCGGATTCCTTGCACATTGCGAGCAACTCTGCGCCGGAATTGAATGGGTAGGGAACGGCAGATCCTTCGTCGGCCGCAGCCATGCCAGCGGGGACCTCGTCATCTTTTTCCACCTCTGTATCTAGCTCTTCGCGGGTGAGAATGAAACCGCCTCCGACGGAGAAGTATTCCGCACCCGAGACAATGTTGTTGCCCTCTTCGTCCCAGGCGCTAAATACCACTGCATTGGGGTGTTGCGGTAGTGGCTCGTTATCGAAATCGAGCTCGTAGTTGATTTCACCGCTTGGGCCAGTGGCGGTACCGCGGGCGGGGATAGGTTGATCAGCGCGTGGCTCGGCATCGAGTGGTACATCTAGTGGGTTCCACCCGACGAGCCCTAAGATCACGGCACGGTCGCTGGCATGACCGCGGCCGGTTGCTGATAGAGAACCGCGTAATTGCGCCTTGACCACATGTGGTGCGGATTCTAAGGAGTCGACGAATGCTTTTGCCGCGCGCATCGGGCCGACGGTGTGTGAGGATGAGGGGCCAATGCCAATTGAGAAGATATCGGTGACGCTAATGGTCATAACAATCCTTTCCGCATTGCATAAAAGATTTAAAATTAATTTGTTGAACAATTAAAGTAGGTTTGCCGCCTAGTCTACGTGTCGTAGCAAACAATGTAGACTTGGAACAGTCTAAATTCGGTTCAGTGCCGTTTGCGGTGCTGGCTTCTGCCATGCACGCAAAAAGTGCACGTAGGTGCCGCGAGCTATAGGTGCAATGACGTATAGCTGCCAAGAACCACACGACCCACGGAAGGATTGTCGATAATCGTGCTGCGCACACATTCAGCAGGCCAACTAGGCAAAGATCTTGCAGGAAACTCAGTTACCTTGGCCGGATGGGTTGCTCGCCGCCGTGACCACGGAGGCGTGATCTTTATCGATTTGCGTGATCACTCTGGATACGTGCAAGCCGTTTTCCGTGATTCTCAGGTTGCAGAACAAGCCCACGCCCTGCGTTCGGAATACTGCATTGCGATCACAGGCGAGGTTGAACCACGTCCAGCAGGTTCGGAAAACCCCAACCTGGCCTCAGGCGAGATCGAAGTCAACGTCACTGAGCTGAAAGTCTTGTCGACGTCCGAGGCGCTTCCTTTCCAGGTCGAAGATGCATCATCGTCTGACGTGGGGGAAGAAGCTCGCCTGCGCCACCGGTACCTCGATCTACGCCGCCAGAAGCAGGCCGCAGCCTTGAAGCTGCGTTCCCGTGCTAACCAAGCTGCGCGGCGTGTGCTGGACAAGCACGACTTCCTAGAAATCGAGACCCCAACACTGACGCGGTCGACACCTGAAGGCGCTCGTGACTTCGTTGTACCGGCTCGCTTGAAGCCAGGTTCGTGGTACGCATTGCCACAGTCGCCGCAGCTGTTTAAACAGCTGTTGATGGTCGCCGGTATGGAGCGTTATTACCAGATTGCCCGCTGCTACCGCGATGAGGACTTCCGAGCTGACCGCCAGCCGGAATTCACGCAGTTGGACGTAGAGATGTCTTTCGTCGACCAGGAAGATGTCATCGCGCTCGGTGAAGAGATTGCTGCGGAGCTGTGGAAACTGATCGGTTATGAAATCTCGCAGCCGATTCCGCGCATTACCTACGCCGATGCGATGCGGAAATATGGTTCGGACAAGCCGGATCTGCGTTTCGATATCGAAATCACCGAATGTGCCGAGTTTTTCCGCGACACCACTTTCCGCGTCTTCCAAAACGAATACGTTGGCGCCGTCGTCATGCGTGGTGGTGCGGATCAGCCACGTCGACAGCTAGATGCTTGGCAAGAATGGGCGAAACAGCGTGGTGCCAAGGGGCTGGCCTATATTCTGGTCGGAGAAGATGGCACGTTGTCTGGCCCGGTCGCCAAGAACATCACCGAGGCAGAGCGTGCAGGAATTGCTGAGCACGTCGGCGCGCAACCCGGCGACTGTATCTTTTTCGCAGCTGGCGATACCCGCTCTTCGCGCGCGTTGCTGGGAGCGGCGCGTAACGAAATCGCCCGGAAACTCGACCTCATCCAGGAAGGCGACTGGTCATTCGTATGGGTGGTTGACGCCCCGCTGTTCGAACCAGCCGAGGCTGCCGTTGCTGACGGCGATGTTGCACTCGGCGATTCGAAGTGGACCGCCGTTCACCACGCCTTTACGTCTCCGAAGCCAGAATGGATCGATTCTTTCGACGAAAACCCTGGCGAGGCAACCGCTTATGCCTACGATCTAGTATGCAACGGCAACGAGATCGGTGGCGGTTCTATCCGTATCCACAACAAAGAACTGCAAGAGCGGGTCTTCAGCGTGATGGGCATCAGTGAAGAAGATGCACAAGAGAAGTTCGGTTTTCTGCTCGACGCGATGAGCTACGGCGCTCCACCACATGGCGGTATCGCGTTTGGTTGGGACCGTATCGTTTCTTTGCTCGGCGGTTACGATTCCATTCGTGATGTCATTGCGTTCCCGAAGTCTGGTGGCGGCGTGGACCCGCTGACCGATGCGCCAGCGCCGATTTCTGCAGCGCAGCGTAAAGAAACGGGTGTGGATTACAAACCGAAAGCTGATAAAGCCGGTGCCAAAAATGCCGAGAAAACCGACGAGGGCACCGCGAAGTAAGAGACTGAGTCCACCGTGGGTCCAACGTAGGTGCAACAGTGAGTACATCACTGACAACGACACAGCACACGACCGGGCTCAATAAATCAACGGTCCGCCAGTAGCCGATACAGTAAACGCGGATCACATAGATCATGGAGTGAATAACGTGCCTAGCCAAGAGCAATTAGTCAGCATCGCGCAGGATTTGCTGTCGCATCGTTTTGGCGGCTCCCAGCGGCTAGAAGACGTCGAAACACTGGCAGGATCTGGTGAATCCACGGTACTGCGGGCCCGGGTAGCGAGCCAGCCGTTTCTGCAGCACCGTACCGTCGTATTGAAGTACGTTCCCATGACTGGCGAGGTGCTTTACGACGCCGCATTGATGCGTGAGGTGGTTGCGTACCAGTTCACTACCGCGTTGCCGGAAGGTGTTCGCCCGGGTCCGATGATCCTGGCGCATGATATCGATCAGCGGCTCGTCGTGATGACCGATTCCGGCGACGGCGATACGTTCGATGATTTGTTGGAAACCGCGAAGCACGATACTCGCGGCAAAATTCTGCGCAACTTGGGTTCGTCGTTGGGGCGGATGCACGCGGGCACCGCGGAGCGCGAGAAAGAATTCGACATCCTGATGAATCGGATGCTCAAACATCACCCGCAGTTCGGTGAAAACCAGGGAGTCCGCGATGAAGCATTGCAGCAGTCGATTCTGCTGGGCGAACAAATCCTGGAGAAATCTGGATTCACAATTCCGAGCGCGTTCCATGATGCGGCTCAGGTAGCTCGCAGGCGTGTCGTCGGCGGTTCTGCCCGTGCTTTCACCCCGTTTGATTTGTCCCCAGATAACATCATTGTCGCCGATAAAACCCATTTCTTGGACTATGAATGGGCCGGTTTCCGTGATGTCTCGTTCGATATCGCATGCGTGATCGCGGGATTCCCGCAGTTCGTGTTCACCCATCCCATTACCGATGAGGAAGCCGATACCTTCATCTCTGCGTGGAAGCGCGAAATCAAAGAAGTATTCCCCAACTTGACCGAATCACGCACGCTGCATGCCCGCGTGCTTGCAGCCCTAGTTGGGTGGGGGTTGTCGACATTAGCAACCATGTCCGCCGGCAACCTGAGTGGGGTGGTCGGCATGCTCGAAAAAGGCGAAGACATTTCAGATGACCTCGACCAAGCAGCAGCGTTGTTGCGTGTCGGATCTGCAGACAGTTTTAGCGAGGACGAGCTGCTCGCACGCCGCGACATCTTCGAAACCTTTGAAGCGATGGCGCGGTATGGTTCGCAGGGTACTGAAGAAAGCAGCCCCGAGATCGCGGAATTCGCCCGTAACATCGCACAGCGCGTAGAAAAACCCGGTTGGAAATAATGAGTCAAGACTCATTGTTCGGCTCGGCGTTCGGCGATCATGCACAGGACGACGATTCTGGGCGTGGTGCTGGGCACGACTTCGACCGGTTTCGTGGTGCGGAGCTCTTCCAATCGGGCGCGGATGCGCCGTTGGCGGCTCGAATGCGCCCAACGAGCCTGGATGAAGTGCTTGGTCAAGCCCATTTGCTTGATGACGGCAAGCCGCTGCGTAAACTCGTCGAAGGTCGCGGACGCAGCTCGGTGATCTTGTATGGCCCACCGGGCACCGGAAAAACGACAATCGCGTCACTGATCGCTTCCCAAATGGGCCATCATTTTGTCGGTCTTTCAGCCTTGGACTCTGGCGTTAAACAAGTCCGTGAAGTTATTAGTAGCGCTCGCCGGTCAGCGCAACACGGCAAACGTACCGTGTTGTTTCTCGACGAAGTACACCGTTTTTCTAAAACACAACAGGATGCACTGCTGGCTGCAGTAGAAAACCAAACGGTGCTGTTGGTGGCAGCGACTACCGAAAATCCTTCCTTCGCTGTGGTTTCGCCATTGCTCTCCCGCTCGTTGCTGTTGACCTTGCAACCGTTGGAAGCCAGTGATATTGCCGAACTTGTCGAGCGTGCCGTGCACGATGAGCGGGGGCTGGCTGATCGCGTCGCAATTGCTGCAGAAGCAGTGGACGATATCGTCCGGCTCGCCGGCGGTGATGCCCGTCGGGCACTGACCTACCTGGAAGCGGCCGCCGAGACTGCCAGTGGTGCGAATGTCGAAGAGATTAGCGCTGAGATTGTCGCACAAAGTGTCGACAAGGCCTTGGTGCGCTACGACCGCGACGGCGATCAGCACTATGACGTCTCCAGCGCTCTTATCAAATCGATTCGTGGTTCAGATGTAGACGCGGGGCTGCATTATTTAGCCCGCATGATCGAAGCCGGGGAAGACCCCCGTTTTATTGCTCGGCGTCTGGTTATCTTGGCGAGCGAAGATATTGGGATGGCCGATCCGCAAGCGTTGCAGATTGCCGTAGCAGCCTCGCAGGCGGTCCAGCTCATTGGCATGCCAGAAGGCAAGCTGACTCTAGCGCAGGCGGTGATTCATCTCGCGACTGCCCCCAAATCCGCAAGCGTCAACCAAGCAATCACTGCTGCATTAGCTGATGTGCGAGCCGGGAAATCCGGCACAGTGCCAGCGCATCTGCGTGATGGCCATTATGCAGGCGCAAAGCGCTTGGGACATGCGCAAGGCTATAAATATCCACATGATTATCCGCGCGGGGTGGTGCACCAGCAATATATTCCGGATGAGCTGCAGGATGCGGTATATTACCAGCCGAGCGAGCACGGAAACGAGAGCCGTATTTCGGAATATCTGGGCCGACTGCGTAGGTTGGTACGGGGCAAGAAATAAACCCCAGCGGTGGAATTAGTACACTCGGCAAACAGCGTGTGTAGCAACGTGTTATCAACGAAAAGGAAGCAAAGTAGTGAAAACTCATGAGATTCGAGAGCGGTTCACTCAGCATTTCGCTGAGCGCGGGCACGAGGTGGTGCCGAGTGCATCGCTGATCTTAGATGATCCGAACCTGCTGTTCGTTAACGCAGGCATGGTGCCGTTTAAGCCCTACTTCCTGGGGCAACAAAACCCGCCGTATCCGAACGGTACTGCCACATCGATCCAGAAGTGCGTGCGTACTCTGGATATTGATGAAGTCGGCATCACCACCCGGCACAACACATTTTTCCAGATGGCGGGTAACTTTTCGTTTGGCCAGTACTTCAAAGAAGGCGCTATCACGAATGCTTGGGCGCTGCTGACCGGCTCGCTTGCCGACGGCGGGCTCGGACTCGATCCAGAACGTTTATGGGTCACGGTCTACGAGACCGACGATGAAGCCGCTGAAATCTGGAATAAGCGCGTTGGTGTGCCCGCCGAACGCATTCAGCGCATGGGTGTCGAAGACAACTACTGGCACATGGGTGTTCCTGGCCCGTGTGGTCCGTGTTCAGAGATTTACTATGATCGCGGCCCGGCATATGGCGCCGAGGGGGGACCGGCAGCCGACGAGCACCGCTACATGGAGATCTGGAACCTGGTCTTCATGCAGTATGAACGCGGCGAGGCGACCGGTTCCGGCAAAGGCGATTTCGAAATCCTCGGTGAGCTGCCGGCGAAAAACATCGATACCGGTCTCGGCATTGAACGCCTAGCCTGTTTGTTGCAGGGCGTCGATAACGTCTACGAGACTGACCTTTTGCGTCCCGTGATCACCGCCGCAGAAAAACTCACCGGCGCTGCCTATGGTGCGAAGCACGATGACGACGTACGTTTCCGTGTGATTGCGGATCACTCGCGCACGGCGATGATGTTGATTCTCGATGGCGTGACTCCGTCGAACGAAGGCCGCGGATATATCCTCCGTCGGCTGTTGCGTCGCATCATCCGTTCGGCGCGGCTGCTCGGCGCACAGGGAGAGACGATCAAGACCTTCATGTCGACGGTCATGGACACCATGGAACCGTCGTACCCAGAGATTGCAGACAGCCGCGAACGCATCCTGGCCGTATCTTTTGCTGAAGAACGGGCGTTTTTGAAGACACTGGAGTCGGGAACCAGCCGTTTTGATGAAACGGCGCAGCAACTAAATAAGCGCGGTGACAAGGTCTTGACCGGTTCTGACGCGTTCTTGCTGCATGATACCTATGGGTTCCCGATTGACCTGACCATGGAAATGGCAGCCGAAGCCGGACTAGACGTCGACATGGCTGGCTTCGAGAAAGCAATGGCAGAGCAAAAAGCACGCGCCAAAGCTGATAATAAAGCGAAGAAGAATACCCATGCCGACGAATCCGTCTACCGCGAGTGGGTGGATAACCAGCCGACCGAATTTGCCGGCTATTCCGAACAAGCGACGAATTCCACCATCATTGGCCTTGTGCGTGATGGACAATCAGTGACCTCGGCACACAGTGGCGATAGCGTCGAAGTGATTTTGGACGTTACCCCGATGTATGCAGAATCCGGTGGTCAGTTGGCCGACCGCGGCACGATCGTGGCTGGTGAAGCCACCGTGGAAATCACCGATGTGCAAAAGATCGCCAAGAAGCTGTGGGTACACCGCGGCCAAGTGCTGGGGGGATCGATAGAAATCGGTCAAGCCGTCACTGCGGAATACGATCAGCAATGGCGACATGGTGCGCGTCAGGCACATACTGCCACTCACTTGATTCACGGCGCGCTGCGCGAGGTCCTTGGCCCCACCGCGGTGCAGGCTGGCTCGATGAACCGCCCAGGGTATCTCCGCTTTGACTTCAATTACACCGAGCAACTGAGTCCACAACAGCTCGAGCAGATCGCGACGATCACCAACCAGGTGGTCGATGCCGATCACGAAGTCAACACGCTGGAAACGTCGCTGGATCACGCCAAAGACATGGGCGCACTCGCATTGTTCGGCGAAAACTATGGTGAGCGTGTTCGCGTCGTAGAGATCGCCGGACCGTTTTCCACCGAGCTGTGCGGTGGCACCCATGTGAGCCATTCTTCGCAGATTGGCCCGGTTTCTGTGTTGGGAGAATCCTCCGTCGGTTCGGGTGCACGCCGCATCGAGGCCTATTCCGGTTTGGATGCCTTCCGCTACTTCTCGCAGGAAGCCGCACTGGCACACGGTGTCGCACAATCGCTGAAAGCCAAGCCCAATGAGGTGCCTGAGCGCATCGAATCGTTGACGCGCAAGCTGAAAGAAGCCGAAAAGCAAGTTGCTGCGTTGCGACAACAACAAATGGCAGCAAAAGCCACAGAGTATGCCAATGATGCGGTCGAGGTGAACGGTATCGCGGTGGTCTGCGCACAATTGCCTGCCGAGGTTAATGGTGGACAGTTGCGTTCGATCGCTGCAGATATTCGCCATCGACTCAATTCTCGCCCAGCAGTCGTCGTTCTGGCAGCCGACAATGGAGGTAAGGTGCCGTTCGTCACTGCGCTGAGCCCAGAAGCCGTCGACAAGGGGCTGACCGCCGGCAACCTGGTATCGCTGTTTGGCGGCTACGTCGGCGGTAAAGGCGGCGGTAAACCTGATATGGCACAAGGATCTGGCAGCCAAGCTGCAGGCATCGAGCAAGGTTTTGCGGCCGTGTGCGATGAGATTGCGCAGGCATAATCTCGAGGATCCTACGCAATGCGGATGGCGAAAATCACTACCAACTGTCCCGTAGTGCCTGCCGGTCTCCGGTTTGTTACCGTTTAGTTATAGACTAAGCCTGCACATGCTTTACAGCGGCGCGGCGATGGAGACATCTCGATTGCCGTCAGGTAACGGAAGCACACCTGCGGTGCGGCTTCACGAGGAAACAGGAAGGTGACACGCAGTAGTGAGCACACTCGAGCCAGACGCCCCGCGCGTTGATTCTCCTGAACACTCTCAGGGGATCGACGGGCGGCGCATTGGAATTGATGTCGGCACCGTTCGTATGGGCGTTGCCGCATCGAATAGAGAAGCCACCATCGCCTTCCCCGTAGAAACCGTGCAGCGCGAAACCGGATTCAAAGACCGCGATCAAGCAGACATTGATCGGCTACTGGAATTGATTGCGGAATATGAGGCCGCGGAAGTCGTCGTTGGTTTACCGCGCGATTTGCACGCCCACGGTTCAAAAAGCGTGAAGCATGCCAAAGAGATTGCGTTTCGCATTCGGCGTCGGCTGCGTAATTCGGGAGACGACACGCCAGTCGTGTTCGCGGATGAGCGCTTGACGACGGTCGCTGCCAGCCAAGCTTTGCGGGCATCGGGCGTGTCGGAAAAAGCCGGACGCTCGGTTATTGACCAGGCAGCGGCAGTGGAAATTTTGCAATCATGGTTGGACTCGCGGCAGCTGGCGCGCCAGCGTGAAAACGACTCACTGAAGTAACCCGAACGAAGAAGAGATTTTTACATGAGCAATCAGACTCGCGTGCGCGTCAAACGCAGCATGGCACCAAAGTACGTGAAACGTCGACAGCGGGGTCTTGCTGTATTGATCGCGTCGTTCATCCTCATCGTCGGGGTTAGTGGTTATATCGCGTTTAATGTCGTTTTTGGCGACCGAGGAGGTGCCTCCGTGGATGACTACGACGGCGACGGCAACGGTGTCATCGCAATGGTGCAGATCAAAGAAGGCGATTCGATCTCTTCGTTAGGCCCGGAGCTGGAAGAACGCGGCATCGTGGCTTCCGATTCGGTGTTCCAAACAGCGGCAGCGAGTAACCCTGATGCCGGAAACGTGCAACCAGGTTTTTACCGCTTGGAAGAAGAAATGAGTGCGCAGTCTGCCGTAGCAGCCTTGCTGGACCCGGAAAAGCAGGTCGAGTTGCTCGATGTTCATGGCGGCGCTACCATGCACGATGTCAACGTGAAAGGCGGCAACGTGCGTAAGGGAATTTACACGCAAATTTCGGATGTCAGCTGTGCAGATGGCCATGATGGCGACTGCGTGAGCGTTGAAGAGCTGGAGTCGGTCGCTGCGACGACAGACCCAGCAGATCTCGGAGCACCGGAATGGGCACTGGAACGCGTACGCGAGCAGGGTGCCGATTCGAAACGCCTGGAAGGCTTAATCGCTCCGGGACAATACGTCATCGATCCGCAGATGGATGCTGAAGAGATTTTGACGGATCTGGTGTCGCGCACGACGCAGCGCTACAACGAGTCAAATATTGTGGACCGGGCCCGCGCAGTGAATCTGTCGCCGTACGATTTGCTGATCGCAGCTTCACTGGTCGAACGTGAAGCTCCAGCAGGCGATTTCGACAAAGTTGCACGGGTTATCCTCAACCGCTTGGATGAGCCGATGCGCTTAGAATTCGACTCCACCGTCAACTATGGGCTTGATGATGTGGAGCTTGCGACCTCGGATGCAGACCGCCAGCGTGAAACTCCGTGGAATACCTACGCGATGGACGGCTTGCCTGCGACGCCGATCGCAGCCCCTTCGGACGAAGCGGTGCACGCAATGGAACACCCAGCCGAAGGAAATTGGAAGTTTTTCGTCACGATCGACGCGGACGGAACCACCGTCTTTAACGACACCTTCGAGCAACACTTAGAAGATGTTGACCGTGCCCTGGAGTCTGGAATTTTGGACCATCATGAATAGGCCAGAGGTGACCGATTCTGCAATAACCCACCGGGCAGCCGTGCTGGGAAGCCCGGTTGCGCATTCACTCTCTCCTGTCTTGCATAACGCGGGCTATGCAGCACTCGGTCTGGAGCACTGGCACTATGATCGATTCGAGGTACCGAAAGGCCAACTGGCAGACTTCATAGCGCAGGCGGATCCGGCATACCAAGGTTTTTCTGTGACAATGCCCGGAAAATTCGAAGCATTAGAATTTGCCGATCATGTCAGTGGGCGGGCAAATATGATCGGTACGGCGAACACCTTGGTTCGTCGTGAGCACGGTTGGTGTGCAGATAATACCGATGGCGATGGAGTGCTGGGAGCACTTGCTGAATTGTTTCCCGGCAGCAGCGGATCTTTAGAACACATCATCGTGCTGGGATCGGGAGGTACCTCACGGCCGGTGTTGTGGGCTTTGGGCACACTGGGGGTCCACGACGTCACGGTGGTTAACCGGCGCGATCGCAGCAATGAATGGGCACCGCTGGCTGAAGCAGTGGGGTTGCGCTGGCGCTGTGCGACGTGGGAGCAGCCACTGCCGGACTGTGATGCGGTGATTTCTACGGTGCCTGCCGCTGCACTTGCTGGTTTCGAACGAAAACTGGCGCACGCGCCGGTATTTGATGTTGTCTATGACCCCTGGCCAACTCCGCTGACTATCCAAGCCGCAGCCAATGGCCACCGCAGCGTCGGTGGGCATGTTATGTTGGCGCACCAAGCCTTCGGGCAATTTCGTGCTTTTACCTCGCAGCCCGCCCCAGAAAAGGAGATGTGGGAAGCGTTACGTGAACACCTAGAGTCACCACGCGGGGAGTAGTAGGATTCCGGTAGCCTGAACGGGCATGGGGGAATTTTTTGCTGGGGGATATTTCATCGGTGCCATCGTCATCGCGGTAGGCCTCGTATGGGCTGGCGCTTTGGTTTATTTCGACTTACGTGATCATCGGTTACCCGATTATTTGACGTTGCCGGCGGCGGTAATTGCCATTGGGTGGGCATTAGTACAACCAGAAAGACTCGCACTTTTATTCGCTGGTGCTGCCTGGCCCGCCTTGTATTTGTTGCAGGTCTGGATACAGACGGCGATGGCTGCTCGGCGGCATGATTCAGCCCGCCCACCAGTTGGCCTGGGCGGGGGAGATATTAAATTGTCCGCGTCGTTGGGGGTTATTGCTGCTGCAGCGGGAGGTATCGTCGCTGTGTTGGTGGCGGCAGGTAGCGCGGCTGTGCTCAGCTTGTGCGCTGCCATGTTGTTGCGCCGCGGTTTTGTCGCGCATGGCCCAGCTATGATTCTGGCCACTGTGATGATTTCGATACTGCATGTGGAATAATAGGCTGCATGCTTCGTTGGACTACCGCTGGGGAATCGCACGGCCAAGCACTGGTGGCCGTGGTGGAGAACATGCCTGCACACGTTGAGGTGACGGCAGACGATATTGCCTACCAACTCGCGCGCCGTCGGTTGGGCTATGGTCGTGGTGCTCGGATGAAGTTTGAAGCAGATGAATTAAGTTTGCTCGCCGGTATCCGACACGGCAAAACCCTGGGTAGCCCGATTGCCATCATGATTGGTAATACAGAATGGCCCAAGTGGGAAACCATCATGGCGGCACATCCCGTCGATGAAAATGACCCGGAGGTGGCCAAAGCTCTCAACTCTGGTCGCGGAGCACAACTGACCCGACCCCGCCCTGGCCATGCCGATTTTTCGGGAATGGTGAAATACGACCACGACGACGCTCGCAATATCCTTGAACGATCTTCTGCGCGCGAGACCGCTGCCCGCGTGGCATGCGCTACCGTCGCACGTAATTTTTTGCGCCAGGTCATCGGTGTAGAAGTGCTTTCTCACGTGATTTCGATTGGACCGTCGCAGCCTTACGAAGGTGCGGCACCGACGCCGACTGATATCGAGACTATTGACGCCTCGCCCGTGCGTGCCTTCGGCAAAGATGCCGAAGCGTCGATGATCGAAGAGATCGAAGCGGCGAAGAAGTCAGGCGATACGCTCGGTGGCATCGTGGAAGTCGTCGTGGATGGCCTGCCGATCGGTCTGGGCTCGCACGTTTCTGGCCAGACGCGTCTGGATGCTCAGCTTGCCGGGGCATTGATGAGCATCCAAGCGATCAAAGGCGTCGAAATTGGTGATGGGTTTACCCAGGCGCGCTCACGCGGTTCACAATCGCACGATGAGATTATTCGCACAGAATCTGGGGTGCACCGTGCAACCAATCGCGCGGGAGGTTTGGAAGGCGGAACCACCAACGGCGAGCAATTGCGTCTGCGCGCTGCCATGAAACCTATCTCTACGGTTCCACGTGCTCTACGTTCGGTCGATATGGCTACCGGTGCCTCAGCGACTGCTATTCACCAGCGATCAGATGTGTGCGCGGTTCCTGCGGCCGGCGTGGTGGCCGAGGCCATGGTGAGTTTGGTTTTGGCGCAAGCGGTCATCGAAAAATTTGGCGGAGACAGCATTGCTGAAACCCGCCGTAACTTTCTGGCGTATCAACAGCGTGTCGATGAAAAACTCGCATTTTCGGCAGCAGCCGACGGCGTAGAGGAATAACGATGAGTACAGAAAACACACGGCCAGCGGTGGTTTTGATTGGTCCACCGGGTGCAGGTAAGACGACCATCGGTCGTCGGCTCGCCCGGGTGCTCAACCAACAATTCGTTGATTCGGACTCGGTGATTGAACAAAAAGCCGGCAAAACCTGCTCGGAAATTTTTGCGGAAAGCGGCGAAGAATATTTTCGCACCTTGGAAGCCGAAGTCATCGCCGATGCCCTGCAAGAACCGGGCATTCTCGCACTTGGTGGAGGAGCAGTCACTAATGCGGGAACGCGCAGCTTGTTGGAAGAACAGACAGTAGTGTTTGTCGATGTCAGTGACGACACCGGTATTGAGCGCACGACGCGCCCGCATAACCGGCATCAGCGGCCCCTGCTCGCGGGAGCAGACGCCGGTACGCGCTACCGGAGGTTGATGGCACAACGGCGTCCGCTCTACCGCGAGGTTGCTGATTATCGCGCACGGACGGATCAGCGCAGCCCGCAGCAAGTCGTGGCAGACATTTTAGGCTTTTTGGAAACTCTGTAATACCGCGTGTAAGCCACAGGAAAGTAGCAGCAGAAGATGAGTATAAATATATTTTCTCCGTCGCCAGATGGTCACCGATACACCGCGGGAACTGCGGAGACTATCGAGGTCAATGGCCCGAGTCCGTATCAGGTAACCGTTGATCGTGGCCTGACCGAAGCCATCGCAGAACGAACCAAACACACGGGAGCGCAGACGGTCGGCATCATCCATCAGCCGACGATGGCCGCTCCGGCTCGTCAAGTAGCGCGCTCGATCGAAAACCACGGCCTCACCGTCCACCTGTTTGCAGTTCCGGATGCCGAAGCTGCAAAATCGCTCGAGGTCGTCGGCAAGCTCTGGGATCAACTGGCAGAGCACAATTTTTCTCGACGTGATGTCGTACTGGGCTTTGGCGGCGGTGCCGTAACTGATCTTGCTGGATTCGTAGCGGCTACCTGGATGCGTGGAATCAAGGTGATTCAGGTGCCGACGACGTTGTTAGCGATGGTTGATGCTGCAGTTGGTGGTAAAACCGGAATTAACACCGAGCATGGCAAAAACCTCGTTGGATCATTCCATGAACCTGACAGCGTATTCGTTGATCTCGATCGGCTAACTACGTTGCCGGAAGAAGAAATCATCGCCGGGTCCGCGGAAATCATTAAAACCGGGTTCATCAGTGACAGCATCATCATCGAGCGCTATGAAAACGATCCCGCCAAATGCCTCGATCCAGATGGCTATCTACCCGAATTGATTACTCGTTCGATCGCGGTGAAAGCCAACGTGGTAGGCATGGATCTGCGTGAATCCGGCCTGCGAGAGACCTTGAATTACGGGCATACTTTCGGCCACGCGGTGGAGCTACGCGAAAACTTCCAGTGGCGGCATGGTAATGCGGTCGCAGTAGGCATGATGTTTATCGCGCATTTGGCGCACAACCGCAGGCTCATCAGCGATGAATTGCTGCGCCAGCACCAAGAGATACTCAAATCAGTGGGCCTTCCGGTGAGCTATGAGGCGGGGCATTTCGACGAATTGGCGGCTGGAATGAGCCGGGATAAGAAGAATCGGGACGGCAAGCCACGTTTTGTCGCACTCACCGCAATCGGTGAATGCACGCGAATCGCCGATGCCTCTGATGACGAATTGCGCGCGGCGTACCAGGCTATCTGCCACTAAGATCTTCCGCGATCTTCCGCTGCGGGCGGGTCAAGCGCCGATACGGGATCAAGAGAAACGAGTGAACAAGAAATGTCTTCGACAATGCGACCAACGGTTATGGTGCTCAACGGTCCAAATCTGAATCGTCTGGGCAAAAGACAGCCGGAAATCTATGGCACGACGACGCTCGCCGATCTAGAAAACGAGCTTATTTCCGTCGGCGGCTCTCGCGGGTTGGAGGTTGTCTGCCGACAATCGAATGCAGAACACGAGCTGCTGAACTACGTTCATGAAGCAGCAGATCACCACTGGCCGATGATCATCAATCCAGGAGGGTTTACCCATACCTCGATAGCCTTGCGTGATGCATTAGCAGAAATTGCTGATCAGGCTGGCTTTATCGAGGTGCATATTTCGAATGTGCATGCCAGAGAATCTTTTCGCTCCCATTCCTATCTGTCACCCATCGCGCGGGGAGTGATTGCCGGCCTCGGGATTTATGGGTACACCGCAGCTTTAGATTATTGGGCCCGCAATTTACCGTACACTGAACACAGATAGTTTCTTGTAGAAGATATGGGCTTCAGAAACACCAGGTAAATCTAAAGGGTAGAGGAGAAAAATGGCTTTAGCAGATACTCGATTTAGCAAGCGTCGTCGTAAACTCGCGACAGCCCTTGCCGAAGAGCGCCTCGATGATTTCTTGGTCACACACCTGATTCACGTCCGCTACCTCTCCGGTTTTTCGGGATCAAACGGTGCTGTGCTTTTGTCGAAAGACCAATCGGCTGCAATCAGTACCGATGGTCGCTATGCAACGCAGATTGCCGAAGAAGTGCCAGACATTGATGCCGTGGTCACCAGCGCAATCACGAAAGATTTGTTGGCGAAGCTCGAAGGTCCCAGGCGCGTAGGTGTGGAGTCTGACTTTGTGAGCATCGAGCAGTTCAAAAATCTGGAAAAACAGTGCCCTGAGGACGTCGAACTGGTGCCAGTTTCGGGCATGATCGAAAAGATCCGACTTATCAAAGATAACGTTGAGATTGATAAGTTGACTGGCGTGGCAGAGCTCGCCTCCCAGGCTTTGGAAGACATGATCGCAGCCGGCGAGATTGCTGCCGGGCGGACCGAACGCCAGGTTGCTGCCGACTTGGAATACCGCATGCGCGTGCTGGGCGCGGAGCGTCCAAGCTTTGACACGATTGTCGCCAGCGGTTTCAACGGTGCTAAGCCCCACCACGGCGCCGGCGATCGTGCGCTGCAAGAAGGAGATTTGGTCACGATCGACTACGGCGCACATCTCGCAGGCTTTAACTCAGATATGACGCGCACCGTCGCTGTCGGTAAGGTCGATGATTTCTCGCGTGAAATCTATGACATCGTGCTCAAAGCCCAAGAGGCTGGCGTACGAGCGGCGACCCCGGGTACGCCGTTGGCTGAGGTCGATGCCGTCTGCCGCGATATCATCCGCGAGGCTGGTTATGACCAGTATTTTGTGCACTCCACCGGTCATGGCATCGGACTCGATGTCCACGAAGCTCCAGCAGCCGCTACCACAGGCAAAGGCAAACTGGAAGCTGGCATGACGCTCACGATTGAGCCAGGCATTTACATCCCAGGCAAGGTCGGCGTACGTATCGAAGACACTCTGGTGATCACTGAGGGCAAGCCGAAGAACTTGTCCACCCCGACCAAGCAATTGCGTGAACTGTAATCACGGTTGGCACGGTCGATACCGTCCGCACGGTAGGGCTTGCGATGTAGCTGAAATACAACCTCTCGAGAGTTTCTTGAGGTGAAGGCCCTGGACGACAAACTGTCACCCAGGCCGATGCTTTATCGGCCTGGGTTGTCTCGGTTATACTGGCAGAAGCAAAGATGTACCTGGCATCACCGAAGTTTCCGGTGATGCCACAACAGACAAATATTGGAGAGTTGATTCGTGGCTGATACCACTGCATTCAAAAACGGCGTTGTGCTGAAAATCGACAACAAACTGCAACAGATTGTTGAATTTCAACACGTCAAGCCAGGTAAAGGCCCGGCATTCGTTCGCACCAAGCTCAAAGATGTCATGACCGGAAAGGTCACTGACAAAACCTGGAACGCCGGTGCGAAAGCTGAACTAGCGACGGTGGACCGTCGTGACATGACCTACCTGTACAACGATGGCACCAACTACGTCGTCATGGATGACAAGACTTTCGATCAGGTTGAGCTGGATGCCGAGAAGTTCGGTCGCGCCGTTGACTTCTTGCTGGAAAACATGCGCATTCAGGTTTCTTTCCACGACAACGAGCCATTGTTCGCCGAGCTGCCAATCAACGTTGATTTGAAGGTTGAACACACCGATCCAGGTTTGCAGGGTGATCGTTCGAGCGGCGGCACCAAGCCGGCGACCCTGGAAACCGGTGCAGAAGTTCAGGTGCCGTTGTTCATCGAAACCGGTAACGTCGTCAAGATCGACACCCGTACTGGTGACTACCTCTCCCGTAGCAACAACTAACCCGCAAGGTATGTCAGAGAAGAAGAAACGCTCAGCGTCTGGCGCTCGCTTCACCCGTTCGGACAAGCGCTTGCACACCAAGCGGTACCGAGCACGGCGGCGGGCTGCTGATATTTTGTATGAGGCTGAGACCCGCGACCTGGATCCCGTCGCGATCGTCGAGGACCGCGTGGAACTTGCAGGTTGGGCACAATCCCCGGTGCCTCCGGTAGCAGAATACACCAAGGAAATTGTTGCCGGAGCAGCAGAGAAGCTCGACGAGATCGATGATCTGATCGCGCGTTACCTGTCCCAACAATGGGAGCTGGGGCGACTGCCCGCGGTGGATCGCGCGATCATGCGGGTTGCTGCCTGGGAGATTTTGTTCAATCCAGGGGTTCCTGCTGCCGTCGCCGTTGTCGAGGGCGTCGAATTAGCGAGTGAGTATTCCACGGATTCAGCTGCACCATATATTCACGCAGTCTTGGATGACATCGCACAATCGGCATCAGAGAACAATCCGATGAACCGCGGTGATCTCGAAGCAGAAGGCAGCGACGGGAATGCTGCAGAAAATGCCGTTCCCGATGACGCAGAAGAGCTAGACTAACAACCGTGGCCTTTAAACCTCGACACGTTGAACAATTGCGGGCCGTTCCACCAGTGGATTTGTCCGCGATAGATCCAGCATCGACCCCCGGGTTTTCCGGAAACCCTCGGGGGAAACGCATGCAGCGCAGGTTCCGCAAATTTGATTCCGAATTACAAACCCTGCAAGAACAGCTCTATGCGCATTCACGCCTGGGGGTACCGGAAACGGAATCTGTGCTGTTGGTCCTGCAGGGGATGGATACCTCTGGCAAAGGCGGCATGATCCGCCATGCCTTGTCTGTCTTTGACCCGCAGGGTATGCGGCCGGTGGGATTTGGGGCGCCAACAGCAGAAGAATTGCAGCACGATTTCCTATGGCGCATTGAAAAGCAGGTACCGCGTGCTGGAGAAATCGTCGTTTTTGACCGTTCGCACTACGAGGACGTGCTTATCCAGCGCGTCGAAAAGCTGGCTTCAGATGCAGAAATTGAGCGTCGGTATGACGCCATTGTTGATTTTGAGTCGCAATTAGCGGCACGTGGGGTCAACATCATCAAGGTCATGCTGCATATCTCGCCAGAATTTCAGAAAGCGAATTTGCTCCGTCGGTTGCGGCGAGATGATAAACAGTGGAAGTTTGATCCCTCCGATATCGACAATCGGAAAAAATGGGACGACTATCAGCATGCATACGAGATAGCGATTAACCGCACGAGCACCGAGCACGCTCCTTGGTACATCGTCCCCGGCGATAATAAGCTCTACGCCCGCACCGTCGTGAAGTATTTGTTGCTTCGTCGGCTACGGGCAATGAAATTGTCCTGGCCAGAGCCAGGCTACAACGTCGAGGAAGAATACGACCGGTTGCACCGCTAGCCGCCTCGTGGGTTCACGAAGAACCCCTAACGTTCAAGCGGCTAGTGATAGTTGGTTATAGCTCGTGTGCGCCTTCGTCGCGGTGTTCGTTGAGCTTACGCATTTCTTCTGCTGCAGCAACCATGGCATCCTGCGCGCGGATGACTCCATCAACCGCGGCTTTGAGCGAGACTTTCAACTGCTCATCGGAAATTCCTGCCGCGACTACGATGTCACGTTCTGTGCGAACCAGCAGTTTTCCACTGTGCTCAGCGATCACCGCGCGTGCGCCGATTGACGTGGAGTTAATTTGGTTCGCCGCGAGGAACAACCCTGCGTCTGCTTTATCAAAGTCGATGTCTGTGGCAACTTCCGAGCGGACCACCATCGCAGAACCTAATACGGCGAACGTGCACAATGTGTCGTTGAGGTTCGCGGTAGCAATTTCTTTATCGTCGACCTTCGTGAGCTCGACATCGAATTCGCGCATTGCCTGCGATACGCGCTCGATCGTTGCCGGTGCAAGCTGTTTTTCTGTACTCATTGTTGCCACTCCTAGTTCTGCTCACTGGCGTCGTTGTCGCTCGGCAGGTTGGCGTCCGCGCCCGTATCTGCGTGTTCGTGGTTGTCTTTCCACGTGACAGCATCAGGGAATTGCTTTTCCAATGCTTGGAATGATTCCACAACTGCATCGAGCGTGCTCAGCAAGAATGCGCCCAGCTGATTGCGGGTCATGCCTGCACTCACGTCGGCTTCCCGTACGGCAGAAATTGCCAGCGAGTTCTCGCCTTGTTCAAAAAAGCGCAGCGTAGGGGCAAATTGTGCCTGGTTCCACGAGTTGGTGACGGCGAGCACGTCGACGGCCGCGCTGGTGCTCAATTCGCCGCGCCACAGCGAATCTGTGATGAGCATATTCTGGCGCACGCTAATGGCAATTGCGGCATTGCTGAATCCAGTGCGTACCACCTTCAGTGTGCTGCCATCTGGCAGTTCTTGCTCTTCGAAGCGGTAGCGTAATTGTTCCGCTTCAAAGATCTCGCCGATACGCTCAAAAGTTACCTCGGCGATGTCGTCAACGGTTTCCGCTGGGCGCTCTGTAGCGTCCGGCGTGGACTGATTCGTCATCTGCTTTTCCAATCGCGGTTGGTTTTCTACTAACCCTTGCCACCGTACCGGTAAATCGCCCGCGGATTCATGGATGAAGCCCGTTTCGTTTGCTCCTTCGCGGTTGGCACACTCCGTCGGAACTAGGCGCCGGCAGCAGAGCAGAGCTGTTCTCCACCAAGTTCGTGCGCCAGGGCGGTGGAAATAGTCTCGAAGCGGAATTGGTGGCCAAGTTTGGAAATTTTCGCGCTGGAAACCCGCTGATCGGCCAGCGCTAGTTCACGTGCTCCTTCTTTGCCCAGCAAGAGCTTCGGTCCGAATGCTGGGATCGGCAAAAGCGTGGGACGGTTGAGCTCTGCGCCGAGCGCCCTCGCCAGGTCTTTGTTCAGCAGCGGGGTAGGCGCAACCGCGTTAATGGGGCCGGTGATTCGCGTGTCGATGGTCGCTCGAGTGTAAATATCGGTGAGGTCGTCGAGAGCAATCCAGCTGAACCAGAAGTTCCCGTCACCAAAACTGCCACCCAAGCCTGTAGAAAACAGTGCTTTCAGCAGGGGTAATAGCCCCGAGCCACCGGATAATGCAACGCCGGTGCGGATATTAACCACGCGGACGCCGGCATCACGGGCTGGCTGGCAGGCTGCTTCCCAATCGGTGACGACGTCGGCAAGAAAACCGTCGCCACGCTCTGAGTCTTCAGCTAAAATCTCCGCGCCGCGTTCTGGGCCGTAAAAACCGATGGCTGAGGCACACACAAAGGCCTTAACCGACGCGGAATCTGCGACGAGGCGGGCGAGTTTGTAGGTTGGATCGACCCGTGATTCGCGGATTTCTTTTTTGTGTGAATCATTAAACCGGCCAAAAATTGGTTCCCCGGCCAGGTGAACCAATACATCCACGCCGCTGAGTAGGTGGGAGGAAGGATATTCGGTATTCCAGTGGCGTTGCCCTTCCTTGGCTTCGCCGCGCACAAGTTCGATGACACGATGCCCGGCAGTCGTTAACTGTGCCCGCAAACTGCGTCCGACTGAGCCGTGAGCGCCGGTCATAGCGATCACCAGAGGTGTGCCCGGTGTAATAGAGCCGTCTGGACTAAGCGAACGCAGGAAATTGAGGTCAGATACTAGTTGGCGCTGCCGGTAGGCGAACATTGGTCGCAACAAGCTGGCAGGTGCACGCGTGTGCACGGTATCGGTAATCAGTGTGGTCTCGGGTTGTACACCATCTGCGAAGTGGTGGTCATGGCGCCATTGCGCTAGTTGTCTAATTGGGGAATTTAAA
This sequence comes from Corynebacterium drakensteinense, assembly GCF_041224285.1. Taxonomy (NCBI): domain Bacteria; kingdom Bacillati; phylum Actinomycetota; class Actinomycetes; order Mycobacteriales; family Corynebacteriaceae; genus Corynebacterium; species Corynebacterium drakensteinense. The sequence continues at coordinate 34,770 of NZ_JAXOFP010000002.1, read as the reverse complement.
CAGACATCAGAAAAAGAGACCTCGGGCTGGTACCGGGTCAGATCATGGCGCGCGATCCATTTCAGACCCGCCGGCAGCCGGAATACCGTCGTGCCGTCGGCAAGACTCGCGGCTTCGGTGTGTGCCGTCATGGCGAGAAACGGCGGTGTTAAGCGGCTGATTGCTCCCGGCCGGGTATGCCAGTCCCACACCAGCGAACGTGGTGCGGGAACGAGATGTTGGGCGGAAAAGCTCACGCGCGTAATCCTTAGTGCTAGACTGAAGCGGTGTCTCTATCATAGACCCAATCAACTCAACCATGAATGCAATCGGCATCCTTTAAAGTCCGCACAGAGAGGCGGGGAAGGAGGGCACGATGACTGTGGAACAACCGTCCGTGGAGCAAGCAGACTCGACTGAATTGTTGAATGCTGCTGCGATTTCGCGCACGATCGCACGCATCGCGCACCAGATCATTGAGAAAAACGCCATTGGTTCGCCAGACTCGGCACCGGTGATTTTGCTCGGCATCCCTTCGGGTGGTGTGCCATTGGCAGAAAACCTCGCAGAAAAAATCCAGGAATTTTCCGGCTCGGCTGTCGCGACCGGTGCTTTGGACGTCACCCTGTATCGCGATGATTTGCGCTCGAAACCACACCGGGCGTTGAAGCCCACGACGATTCCGCGCGGCGGTATCGATGACGCGATTGTCGTGCTTGTCGACGACGTCCTGTTTTCGGGTCGTACGATTCGCGCGGCTCTCGACGCAATGTCTGATATCGGCCGCCCGCGCGCAATTCAACTTGCTGTGTTAGTCGATCGCGGCCACCGCGAGTTGCCCATCCGCGCTGATTTCGTCGGCAAGAATCTGCCGACGGCGCGAGCAGAAGACATCACCGTGTTGAATGCGGATATCGACGGACGTGACTCGGTGATTTTGTCTCGCCGACTCCGTGAATCTGCACAAGCGGGAGGGGAGTAAACGTGAAGCACCTATTGTCGATCGCAGATCTGAGCGCGGACGAAATTACGGGTTTGTTGGATGAAGCCGAGCGTTTTTCGGAAGCCTTGGCTGACCGCGACGTAAAGAAGCTCCCGACGCTGCGTGGGCGTACGATTTATACATTGTTCTATGAAAACTCCACGCGTACTCGTTCGTCGTTCGAGACTGCGGGCAAGTGGATGAGCGCAGATGTGATCAACTTGTCGGCCTCATCGTCTTCGGTGTCCAAGGGCGAATCACTGCGTGATACTGGGCTGACGTTGGCTGCTATCGGTGCTGATGCGATCATTACCCGGCACCCATCGTCGGGCGCAGCGCAATTGTTGGCGAACTGGGTCGATACCGATGGCACGGGACCATCGGTCATTAACGCAGGTGACGGCGCACACCAGCACCCCACTCAGGCACTGTTGGATGCGATGACGTTGCGCCAGCATCTGGGAGAAATTGCTGGTCGCCGCGTGGTTATCGTCGGCGATTGCCTGCACTCGCGGGTGGTGCGCTCCAACGTCGATTTGTTGTCGACGATGGGCGCAGACGTCGTGCTTGTCGCTCCGCAGACGTTGTTGCCGCATGGGGTGGAGCACTGGCCGGTGCGCACTAGTCATGATTTCGACGGCGAACTTGCTGGCGCCGATGCTGTGATGATGCTGCGCGTACAAAAAGAGCGCATGAATGGTGGGTTTTTCCCCTCGCACCGCGAATATGCCACCTATTACGGTCTATCCAAGGATCGTGCGGCATTATTGCGCGATGATGCGATCATTATGCACCCAGGGCCGATGCTCCGCGGTATGGAAATCAACTATGACGTCGCGGATTACCCGAATACCGTGGTTTTAGGCCAGGTGAACAATGGTGTGCACATGCGCATGGCTGTGCTGTTTACCTTGCTAGCCGGAGCCAGCGCGGGATAGGCAACGCGAGGCCAATCCACTATGAGTGAACAACGGAACGTAAAAGCGGTACAAGCGAATGAGCCAGCGCACAATTCGCAGAACACAGGGGAATCCACCATGACTACTCACCAGAACCCGTCTCAGGGATCAGAGCCGACGCCGACGCACGAATCATATCCACCGACGGGCACCTTGCGTCCGGCGGAAGGCCGGAGCTTGCTGCTGCACAACGTCCGCCCGTATGGCGAGGGCGATCCGGTTGATGTTTTGCTTTCCGACGGCCGCATCAGTGCGATCGAAACCACCGGCTCGGAATCCGCTGCCCAATTAGCGGCTGATGACAAGCGCGATTTGGGCGGAAAAGTCTTGTTGCCTGGTTTGGTAGATATGCATGTTCATCTGCGTGAACCTGGCAGGGAAGATACGGAAACGATTGCGAGCGGTTCCGAGGCGGCTGCACGCGGTGGTTTCACCGCCGTGTTTACCATGGCGAATACCCAACCGGTGACTGACCAACCAGTGATCGCAGAGTCAGTGTGGTACAAGGGCCAACAGCATGGCGTCTGTGATGTTCACCCGGTGGGGTCGATTTCGCAAGGTCTACAGGGCAAACAGCTCACGGAATTTGGCATGCTCGCCCGCAGCGCAGCGAAAGTCCGTATGTTTTCCGATGACGGCAAATGCGTCAATGACCCGCAACTGATGCGACGGGCCTTGGAATATGCCAAAGGCCTTAATGTGTTGATCGCCCAGCACGCCGAAGATCACCGCATGACGGCGACTGCAGTGGCTCACGAGGGTGCGACTGCGGCCCAGCTCGGTTTGTCTGGCTGGCCGCGCGTGGCGGAAGAATCCATCGTCGTGCGTGATGCGCTGCTCGCCCGCGACTACGGTAACCGGGTACACATTTGCCATGCGTCGACTGCCGGAGCCGTGGAATTACTGCGCTGGTCGAAGCAACACGAGATCCCGATTACTGCTGAAGTCACTCCACACCACCTTCTGCTGCACGACGAAAAGCTGCGCACCTACGACGGCATTTTCCGCGTAAATCCGCCCCTGCGGGAAGAAAGCGACACCCTCGCACTGCGCCAGGCTTTGATTGATGGCGTGATTGACTGCGTGGCCACCGACCATGCTCCGCACGGCAGCGAAGATAAATGCGTCGAGTTTGAGCACGCAAAGCCCGGCATGTTGGGCCTGGAATCATCGCTGGCTGTGATCGCCCAGATATTCGTAGAATCCGGTCTCGCAGACTGGCGCTTCGTCGCCCGCGTCATGTCTGAGCGGCCAGCAGAAATCACTCGGCTTCCGGATCATGGTCGCCCGATTGCGGTGGGTGAGCCTGCCAATCTGACCGTGGTGGACCCACACTATCCGTGGACGTCGAAAGCCGATGAGTTTGCCTCGAAATCTCGCAATAACCCGTATGAAGGCTATGAATTCGGTGCGAAGGTCACCCACACCATTTTGCGTGGTGGCTTGAGTTTCGAGCTCGCGACCGCGGAGCCGAGCAACAGCGCCAGAGCACAGAGCACTAGCGACCCAACACAGAAACCAGAAACCCCACAGAAACCACAGGAATCCTAAGCGAAAGGCCTAAGCAGTGAATTTCTCTTCACCCCGTAGCTACCCAGCGGAGACAATCCCAGCGGTGCTCGTCCTTGCCGACGGCAGCGTTTTTAGCGGCAGTGGCTTCGGTGCTACCGGCAAAAACCTCGGCGAGGCGGTCTTTACGACGGCCATGACGGGCTATCAAGAAACCATGACCGACCCGTCATACCACCGCCAGATCGTTGTTACGGCAGCACCACACATCGGAAATACCGGTTGGAATGATGAAGATGATGAATCTCATGACGGCCGCATCTGGGTCGCTGGCCTGGTCGTACGCGATCTGGCGCACCGAGTATCCAACTGGCGTGCAACGAGTTCTCTGCCGGAAGAAATGGAAAAACAGGGCATCATCGGAATTTCCGGGATCGATACCCGCACGGTGGTACGCAGGTTGCGTGATCATGGCTCCGTCAAAGCCGGTATTTTCTCTGGCGAGCAGGCGCTACGCCCACACGCCGAGCTCATCGAAGAAGTCCAGAACCAAGCCGACATGGCTGGCGCAGACCTTGCGGGGGAAGTCTCCGTCGACAAAAGCTATACGGTTTCTGCGGTAGGCGAGACCAAACACCGTATCGTGGCTTTCGATATGGGTATTAAAACTGCCACGCCACGCAATTTTGCCCAGCGCGGTATCGAAACGGTCGTCGTACCCGCTGGTACCAGTTTCGCGGAGATTCAGCAGTTGAATCCGGACGGCGTGTTCATCTCGAATGGTCCGGGAGATCCAGCCGCCGCCGATGAGATGGTTGCTATTCTGCGAGAGATTTTGGCGGCGAAGATTCCGTTCTTCGGCATTTGTTTCGGCAACCAGTTGTTGGGACGGGCACTCGGCTTGGATACCTACAAGATGAAGTTCGGCCACCGCGGTATCAACGTCCCGGTTATCCACCATGAGACCGGCAAGATTGATATCACCTCGCAAAATCACGGCTTCGCCCTGGCTGCTCCCGGTAACGCGACCACCGTCGCCGTCGACAGTGGCGATGATGAGCGCGCTTTTTCCACTGAGTTTGGTCCAGCGCTGATCACCCACACGTGCCTGAATGATGGCACCGTTGAAGGCGTGGCACTGCGCAGCGGATTAGCATATTCGGTGCAATACCACCCCGAGTCGGCCGCCGGCCCACATGATGCACACCCACTATTTGATCAATTCCTTACATTGCTTGATGAACACGGCCGCAATAAGAACAGCCAGGAAAGGAAAGCTTAGTTATGCCCAAGCGCTCTGATATTCACCACGTCCTGGTCATTGGTTCCGGACCTATCGTTATCGGTCAAGCCTGCGAATTTGACTACTCCGGTACCCAGGCGTGCCGCGTACTGAAATCCGAAGGGTTGCGGGTGACTTTGGTGAACTCGAACCCGGCGACGATCATGACTGATCCGGAATTCGCGGATGCCACCTATGTGGAACCGATTGAGACGGAATACATCGAAAAGATCATCAACAAAGAACGCGCCGGCGGTCACCCGATTGACGCTGTGCTCGCAACACTCGGTGGACAGACCGCGCTGAATGCGGCGATCCAGCTAGATCGCGCTGGAATTTTGGACAAGCACGGCATCGAACTCATTGGTGCAGACATCGACGCCATCGAGCGTGGTGAAGACCGACAGAAGTTTAAAGATATCGTCGAGAAGGTCGGCGGTGAATCTGCGCGTTCGGAAGTCTGTTACACGATGGACGAAGTCCACGCCTGCGTCGAGCGTTTGGGTCTGCCGGTTGTCGTGCGTCCGTCGTTCACAATGGGCGGATTAGGTTCTGGTCTCGCCTATAACTATGAGGATTTGGACCGCATTGCTGGTGGCGGTATCGCTGCCTCACCGGATGCAAACGTTCTGATCGAAGAATCCATTCTTGGATGGAAAGAATTCGAACTGGAGCTGATGCGCGATGGCGACGACAACGTTGTGGTCATTGCTTCGATCGAAAACGTCGATGCGCTGGGTGTGCACACCGGTGACTCTGTGACGGTAGCACCAGCGTTGACGTTGACGGACCGGGAATTCCAGAAGATGCGCGATTTGGGCATCGACATCATCCGCGAGGTTGGCGTCGATACCGGTGGATGCAATATCCAGTTCGCGATCAACCCTGACGATGGTCGCATCATCGTCATCGAGATGAACCCACGCGTGTCTCGCTCGTCGGCGTTGGCGTCGAAAGCCACTGGTTTCCCGATTGCGAAATTGGCTGCCAAACTGGCGATCGGTTATTCGCTGGACGAGGTCACCAATGACATCACCGGAACCACCCCTGCAGCGTTCGAACCCACGCTGGACTATGTCATCGTGAAAGCACCTCGGTTTGCGTTCGAAAAATTCCCGGGTGCGGATGACACCTTGACCACCACCATGAAATCGGTGGGCGAAGCGATGGGCATTGGCCGTAACTACATCCAGGGCTTGAACAAAGTCATGCGCTCGTTGGAATCTAAACCATTTGGATTGTGGACGGTTCCTGATGAGGTAATCGCTGGCGAGGCCACCAAGGTCTCGGAAGTTCTGGATCGGCTGCGCCGTCCAACCGCAGGCCGCATGTACGATGTCGAGTTGGCCCTACGCTGGGGTGCGAGCGTCGATGCTGTCCATGAAGCCTCCGAAATCGATCCGTGGTTTATCGCTGAGCTGGAACACCTCGTCGAATTCGGCAATTTCTTGCGCACTGCGCCAGTCTTAGACGAACGACTGCTGCGCCAAGCCAAAGTCATGGGTCTTTCCGACGCCCAGATCGCTGCCTTGCGCCCAGAGTTCGCTGGTGAAGACGGTGTGCGTTCGTTGCGGTGGAGCCTGGGAATCCGCCCGGTTTATAAGACAGTGGATACGTGTGCCGGCGAATTCGAAGCCCACACCCCGTATCACTATTCCGCGTACGAATATGACCCGAATGCAGAATCCGAGGTTTCGGAACAGCGCGACAAAGATAAGGTCATCATTCTCGGCTCCGGGCCGAACCGTATTGGGCAGGGCATCGAGTTTGACTATTCCTGTGTGCACGCGGCACTCGAGCTTTCGCGCATCGGCTACGAAACCGTCATGGTCAACTGCAACCCAGAGACTGTCTCCACAGACTATGACACCGCCGATCGTCTCTACTTTGAGCCGTTGACCTTTGAAGACGTCATGGAGGTCTACCACGCAGAATCTCAGTCCGGAAACGTCGCCGGTGTGATTGTGCAACTCGGTGGACAGACCCCACTTGGTTTGGCTGAGCGGCTCGAAGCTGCAGGCGTTCCAGTGGTCGGCACCAGCCCAGAGGCCATCAACAATGCAGAAGACCGTGGAGTGTTCGGCAAGGTTTTGGCCAAAGCGCAACTGCCGGCACCAGATTTCGGTACTGCTACCTCGTACGCAGAAGCTCGGGAAGTCGCCGCTCAGATCGGCTACCCAGTCTTGGTACGTCCGTCGTATGTGCTCGGTGGCCGTGGCATGGAAATCGTCTACGACGAAGTGAGCTTGGAAAACTACATCGAGCGCGCAACCGAACTCAGCGAAGACCACCCGGTATTGGTTGACCGGTTCTTGGATTCCGCGATCGAGATCGACGTGGATGCTCTGTGCGATGGCGACGAGGTCTACTTGGCTGGTGTAATGGAGCACATCGAAGAAGCTGGTATTCACTCCGGTGACTCGTCGTGTGCACTGCCACCGATGACACTGGGGCCAGAAGACATCGATAAAGTTCGGGAATCCACCAAGGCCTTGGCCCACGGCATTGGTGTGCGAGGATTGATCAACGTCCAGTTTGCCTTGAAAGACGACATTTTGTACGTCATCGAGGCGAACCCGCGGGCTTCACGCACCGTGCCTTTTGTCTCCAAAGCCACCGGTGTGCCACTGGCGAAGGCCGCCGCGCGCATCATGCTGGGCGACAGCTTGCAAGACCTGCGCGCCGAAGGCATGATTCCGACTTCTTACGATGGTGGCTCCCTGCCGTTGGATCACCCGATCGCGGTGAAAGAAGCAGTGATGCCGTTCAAGCGTTTCCGTCGCCCAGACGGCACTCCGCTGGATACGTTGCTGTCGCCGGAGATGAAATCGACCGGTGAGGTTATGGGCTTGGCCGATAATTTCGGCGCAGCCTATGCCAAGGCAGAAACCGCAGCGTTTGGTTGTCCACCACGGCATGGCACTGTGTTTGTTTCAGTGGCCAACCGCGACAAGCGCACCCTGATTGTGCCGATCCAGCGTTTGGCCTCGCTCGGGTTCAACCTCGTGGCGACGGCAGGCACCGCGCAGATGTTGCGTCGTAATGGAATCGAGTGCGAGATTGCCCACAAGGCGTCTGCAATCCGTGCTGGCAATGTTGAGGGTAAATCGATTGTCGATTTGATCACCGAAGGTCATATCGACCTGATCTTGAATACCCCGGCTGGTTCTTCCGGCGCGCGCCACGATGGGTATGACATCCGTACTGCCGCGATTTCTGTTGGCATCCCCGCGGTGACCACCGTGCAAGGCATTACCGCAGCGGTACAAGGCATCGAAGCACTGCGCGGAGATGAACTGACCGTGCGCAGCTTGCAGGAACTCAACCATGGAGAATAGCGCGCAGGATAACAACGTGCGCCAGAGTGCCGCGCCCGTGAGCTTTGGCCAACGGTTACGGGAGCGTGCTGCACAGCGTGGTAGATTGTGCGTCGGCATTGACCCACACGCCGGTTTGCTACGTGATTGGGGGCTTGCCGACGACGTGGCTGGACTGCGGGAGTTCTCGCAGCGTTGCGTCGCTGCGTTCGCAGATGTTGCCTGCGTCGTCAAGCCCCAGGTGGCATTTTATGAACGCTTCGGTGCTGCGGGCTTCGCCGTGCTGGAAGAGACACTGCGTGACTTACGCGGCGCCGGTGCTCTGGTGATCGCAGACGCCAAACGTGGAGACATCGGTTCCACGATGGCCGGTTATGCCTCGGCATGGTTGGATCCGGCATCGCCGCTGCGCGCTGATGCCGTGACAGTGGCTCCGTACCTCGGATTAGGTGCGCTGGATCCGGCGTTTACTGCGGCGCGCGAAACCGGTACTGGCGTTTTCGTGTTGGCGGCAACGTCGAACCCAGAAGCAGTAGAGTTCCAGAACTTCCGCCGTAATGATGGCACGAGCCTGGCGCAGCACGTGGTGGACTATTGCCGAGAATTTAATTCGGCACATGACGACGGCGTGCTGGGGGTCGTGGTGGGCGCAACTTTGCAGAATCCACCAGATTTACAGGGCTTCAACGGCCCAGTACTCATGCCGGGAGTTGGCGCACAAGGCGGAACTGTGGCTGATATCGCACGCATTGCCGCTGACACCGAGAACTGGGCTTTCCCGAATGTCTCACGTAGTGTTCTCGCGGCAGGACCAGATGTTGCTGACCTGCGTAAAGCAGCACTTGAGCAGGCATCGAAGTTTCCGGGCAGCTGACTTTCCAGGCGCGCATAATGCAGCCGCAATAAAGCGGTGGCCCGGTGCCGAGTTTGGTCCGTTCAGCTCTGTGACGTCGCGAAATACGTAGCGGGCAGATCCGCAAAATCGCGGAATGCCTGGTTACGGTGTTAAGATATGCAAAAAGCAGATGATGCTGTGTACGTCGGCAGCCAGTGAGCCAGTCGCACGTACATGGGCAGCGTCAAAGCTCTATAATTCCCATTCGGGCGGCGACTGCTAGAGTTGCCGTTGAAAACAACCCTAAACCCACATTGAATCGGAGGAATCCACGTGGCCCTTCCACAGTTGACCGATGAGCAGCGTAAAGAAGCCCTGGCTAAGGCCGCTGAGGCTCGCAAGGCACGCGCAGAGCTCAAAGCTGAATTGAAGCGTGGCGGAACCAACCTCAAGGAAGTTCTCGACAAGGCTGAAACCGATGAGATCATCGGCAAGACCAAGGTCGCCGCTCTCTTGGAGGCTCTGCCAAAGGTAGGCAAGGTCAAGGCTCGTGAAATCATGGAAGATCTGGAGATTGCCCAGACCCGCCGTCTGCGTGGCCTCGGCGAGCGCCAGCGCCGTGCGTTGTTGGATCGCTTCGGCTACTCCGAAAACTAATAACTATGCCCGACGTGACATCACGTGGCCGTTTGGTCGTGCTCGCTGGCCCCACAGCCGTTGGAAAATCCACGGTTGTGAAGCAACTGCGCAATGCCGTCACCGACCTCTACTTCTCAGTCTCGATGACTACGCGGGCTCCTCGTCCTGGTGAGACAGACGGAATTGATTATTATTTCGTCACTCCAGAGCAGTTTCAACAAACCATCGATAACGGCGAAATGCTGGAATGGGCGGAAGTTCATTCCGGATTGCAACGGTCTGGCACACCAGCACAACCCGTGAACGAAGCCCTTGCGCATGGTCGCCCGGTGCTCGTGGAGGTGGATTTGGAAGGTGCGCGCAATGTGAAGGCCAAGATGCCGGAAGCCACGACACTGTTTCTCGCACCGCCATCCTGGGACGTGCTCTGTGATCGATTAAGCAACCGGGGTACCGAGCCGGATGACGTCGTCCGTCGTCGTCTGGAAACCGCCCGGGTCGAGTTGGACGCGCAAGGCGAATTCGATCATATTGTCGTCAACGATGATCTTGACAAGGCCGTAGAAACCATCCGCAATTTTCTGCAGAGCTAGCGGGAGTACAGTGCCTACCAGACGGCTTCTGCCAGGAATGCCATCTACTCAGTTGCTGCGCACACTCTCTGTACTAGCAACGCATAATTTTTCATAATCAACGCGAAAAGGGGTTGGTCTCGTAGTGACTACCGAGTCCACGAAAACTGACAGCGTCTTCGATACGCCCGAAGGCATCACGGATCCACCGATCGACGAGTTGCTGAAGAAGGTTTCGTCGAAGTACGCTCTGGTAATTTTTGCTGCCAAGCGCGCTCGTCAGATCAACAGTTATTACCAGGAACAAGACGAAGGTGTCTTCGAATTCGTTGGACCACTGGTAACCCCAGAGCCAGGCGAGAAGCCATTGTCGCTGTCCTTGCGTGAGATCGAAGAAGGGCTGCTTGATCACGAGGAAGCCCGCTAGTTCGTGTTCGTCAGCGTGTAAGTAATCTCTCATGCTGCACAGCGCCGTGCATCTCACACGGCCGCATTTTAACCAGCGCTGCGCGCTTGGCCGAAAGTTTGTTTCCCACCCTCCGCACGCGGATGGGTGGGTTTTTCTGTGTCATGCCGTGCGCGTAGCTTCCCGCCGGCGCTGCAACCCGCAAAGCCTGGCGCAGATGCGTCGTCGACTGCTCCAGCCGAGCTCCACAGCGCCAAGGCTGTGTTCCGGTTTGGGGGTAGGGAGGGTGTCAACGCTGGTATTCGTGTGTGAGAAACCTGACAAATCCCTAACAATGCGCTAGGCTCGCATTGTTTTGTACGACGAGTTATTGGATGACCAGTTTGTGAATGGAGTGATGAATGCTCGAACTGCTATTTCCCAGCATTTTGCACATCGTGGTGTTTAGTATCGGACTCGGCTTGGCATATTGGAAGCTGAATTCGGAACTCAAAAACGCCCAGCGCACCACCGAGAAGAAGGGGGAGGCTGAGAAATAGTGGATACTTTTACCATCACTGTCATCCTCTCGTTTATTGGATTTTTGGTAGTCGGAATTTGGGTGAGCCGGGGGATCAGCAATAAAAACGACTACTTTGTTGCTGGCCGTAACGTCGGGGTGTTGTTCATCGTCGGCACCCTGGTTGCCTCATTTCTGTCAACCGTTGCGCTGATGGGTGAAGCCGGGATGGCCTACGACGGCTTCCCGTGGCCAATTCTGCTGCTTGGCGTGATGTCCAAAATGGGCTACCTCGCCGGCGTGGTGCTGTTCGGTCGGTATTTGCGTGATTCAGAGGCACTGACGATCCCGGAATTTTTCGGGAAACGATTTAATTCGTCACGCTTGCGCGGGCTTGCTGGCGCCTCGGTGCTGGTGGGTATGGGCTTGTACCTGGTCACTGTCACCCGTGGCCTTGCCGTCGTCATCGAGGCGATTCTTGGAATCGATGGTTTCTGGGCAGTATTTATTACCTGGGTCGCTTTCACCATTTTCACGGTGCTCTCGGGTTCCAAGGGCGTGATCATTACCGACACGATGATGTTCTTCTTCTTCATCATCGGTGGTGTCCTGGGATCTATCGCGATATTCCGGGAAGCCGGCGGAGTACGGGAGGCTTTCACCAAACTCGCTGCCGATCCGACGCTGCGTGAGGGATTGCTCTGGCATGGCCAAGTGGAGGGCCCGGGCGAGCGCCTGAACTCCATCGGCGAGGCCTTGATTTATATCTTCACTTTCGGTCTCGTGTGGGCCTTTGTCACCGCGGTGAGCCCGTGGCAGGCTTCGCGTTACATGATGGCAAAATCTAGCCATACCGCGATTCGCGCTGGCATCATCACGCTGCTGATTATCCCGGCTTTCTACCTCTTCATCATGTTTGCCGCCTATGCGGTTAACCTGATTAACCCTGATATCGAGCCAAACTCACAGGTCTTTATCTGGGCTGCGTATAACATCATGCCGACGGCAGTGGGCGTTATTTTGGTGACGGGTATCATTGCCGCCGGTCTGTCCTCAGCCTCGACTTTCTTGTCCCTGGTTGGTTTCAGCGCCGCGCACGACGTCGGACCATTGTTCCGCCGCGGCGAGGGCCTGGACGGTGATGAAACCAAAACCGACAACGTCCGTAGTGCGCGGTGGTCCATGCTCATCGTTGGTGCGATCGCGTTGCTGTTGGCCTACGTTGCTACCCCGAGCGTCTTGGACATCGGATACATGGCAGCGTCGTTCTTTGCTGCCTCCTGGGGCATCGTGGCCTTCGCCTCGACGCAGTCGAAGCGGATCTCTGAGACCGGAGCCTTCTGGGGCATGCTGCTTGGTGGTGTGATCACTTTGATCCTGGAAAGCATCAAGACTTTCGGTGGCGTCGAATGGCCGATGGCTTTCCACCCAGTGTTGTTCGGACTGGCAGCAAGCCTGATCGCGGTGCTGGTGGGCTCGAAGGTCAAGCCTGTGGAACAAAGCTCCTGGCAGTACATTTCTGATCTGAAGCAACGCGTCGAATCTGATGTCACTGTGGAAGAAGTCAAACGCACCAACAAATACATCTACGGTGCAATCGGTTTTATCGCCATCCTGTTCACGGCGGTAGGGTTGTTCTACGTCCCCATTATGAGCCAGTAAACAGGAGCGTCTTCGATGGCAGAAACATCGTCTGAGACACACGCTGCGACACACACAGCGAGCGGCATGGAAACTATTGCAGGCGGCATGCCGAATGTCCCGCACACCCCACGCAACATCATCGTCGGGGTGTGCGGTGGGATCGCGGCGTATAAGTCGTGCCAGATTATCCGTGACTTCGGAGAAGCCGGTGATCATGTCCGCGTGATTCCGACGAATTCTGCACTGCGCTTTGTTGGTGCAGCGACTTTCGAGGCGCTTTCTGGCAACCCAGTGTCCACCACAGTCTTTGACGACGTCGACGAGGTCGCGCATGTGCGTCTCGGGCAAGAGGCTGACGGTATTGTCATCGCTCCGGCGACAGCCGATTTTTTGGCGCGCGTGGCTGGTGGGCGAGCCGACGACCTGTTGGCGGCGACCGTGCTGGTCGCGACCTGCCCCGTGGTCATCGCGCCGGCGATGCACACTGAGATGTGGAATAATCCGGCGACGCAAGCGAACGTGGCAACCTTGCGCGAGCGCGGCATCGTCGTACTCAACCCGGCAGTCGGGCGTTTGACGGGTACCGATTCTGGGGCGGGTCGACTACCAGAACCGGCACACATCGCGGAGATCGCACGCACGGTGTTTTCCGGTGTGTGCATGGATCACAATCTTGATGGGGTCAACGTGCTCATTAGCGCTGGCGGCACCCAGGAAATCATTGATCCCGTTCGGTTCATTGGTAATCGCTCATCCGGTCGCCAGGGTTTCGCCTTGGCGGATATCGCTATCCATCGGGGCGCGAATGTGACTCTCGTTGCTGCCAACAATTCCACGTTGCCGCACCCTCCGGGGGCCACGGTGATTCCCGTGGAAACCACCCAAGAATTACAGCAAGCGATGCATAATCATGCCGAGGGTGCCGATGTCATCATTATGGCAGCGGCGGTCTCGGATTTCCGACCGGCGAAAGCAGCGGAGTTCAAGATGAAAAAGTCTCATGACGACTCTGCCTTGCACCAGTTGGAGATGACAGAAAACCCAGATGTATTAGCCGGGCTGGTGGCTGCTCGGGCGCAGGGCACGTTGTCAGCTAATACCGTCATCATGGGGTTTGCCGCCGAAACCGGTGATGACAGCGGTTCGATTCTGGAATATGCCCGCCAGAAGTTGGAGCGCAAGGGCTGCGATCTTTTGCTGTGCAATGAGGTGGGGCCGGGCAAAGTATTCGGGCAAGCAACTAACCAAGGTTTCCTCTTGGACGCAGACGGCGGAGTGGCTGAGGTTGCTGCTGGCACTAAACATGTGGTCGCTGCGCAGATTTTGGACAAAGTGGCTGTGCAGCTTTAGCTCCTTGCAGGACTAGCATCGTGCAGCTCTAACACCATAGTGGTGGCCAGCTGCCTGCCGCTGTGAATATTAGAGAATTTCCCCATTGCACCTCTAGACCGCTTTGTCTATACTAAGTGTGGTTCCGGTGCGTTCTACCGCACCGTTTCAGTTATTTTTAAATAATTACTGTACGTCGTTGTCTCAGCTGTCTAAGGAATTTTCGTGGCTGCACCCGTTCGCGCAAGCGCCGCCGGCCTGCGCTTGTTTACCTCCGAATCCGTGACCGAGGGTCACCCGGACAAAATTTGCGACGCTATCTCCGATAGCATCCTGGATGCACTGTTGGCGATGGATCAACATGCACGCGTCGCCGTCGAAACACTCGTGACCACCGGGCAGGTGCATGTGGCTGGCGAAGTTCGCACCAGCGCTTATGTCGAAATCCCGCAGCTGGTGCGCAAAACCTTGCTCGATATCGGATTTACCAGCTCCGACGTTGGCTTCGATGGCCGCACCTGCGGTGTCAATATCGCTATTGGCGAACAATCTCAAGAAATCGGTGATGGCGTCGATCGCTCCCACGAGGCACGCTCAGGTTCACAGCTTGACGACGACGATCTCGCAGGCGCCGGCGACCAAGGCTTGATGTTCGGCTACGCGACGAATGAAACACCAGAATTCATGCCATTGCCGATTGCACTGGCGCACCGTTTGTCCCGCCGGCTGACCGAAGTACGTAAGCAAGGAATTGTCGATCACCTTCGTCCTGATGGGAAAACCCAGGTGACTTTCGCTTATAGCGGAAACACCCCATCGCATATCGACACCATCGTGATCTCGACGCAGCATGATCCAGAGGTCAGCCAGGAGTGGCTCGAACAGCAACTGCGCACTCACGTCATCGAGCATGTGATTGCCGAGGCGGGGTTGGATGATTTCTATACCGACGACGTCACTTTGCTCATCAACCCGTCTGGTTCCTTTATTCTCGGTGGCCCCATGGGTGATGCTGGGCTGACCGGACGAAAAATCATCGTCGACACCTACGGCGGCATGGCACGTCACGGTGGTGGAGCATTTTCCGGCAAGGACCCGTCGAAGGTTGACCGTTCTGGAGCGTACGCGATGCGGTGGGTTGCCAAGAACATCGTCGCTGCTGGCCTGGCAGATCGCGCTGAGGTGCAGGTCGCATATGCCATCGGTCGCGCCAATCCGGTGGGTCTTTACGTAGAGACATTCGGTACCGCCCATCACGGCCTCGATAACGAATCCATCCAGGCCGCGGTGGCGCAAACCTTTGATCTGCGTCCAGCGGTGATCATTCGCGAACTGGATTTGCTGCGCCCGATCTACCGCCCGACTGCTGCCTACGGTCATTTTGGCCGCGATGATCTCAACCTGCCCTGGGAACAGACGAACCGCACTGAACAGCTGCGTTCGGCTGCTGGGGTGTCTTAAAACCTCATGGAGCTTGCTCGTCCAGTGGCCTGCGTGCTGCCGCTTTTAGGGCTGGCACATTTGGACCGCGGCTTCGATTATCTGGTTACTGAGCGTGACGACGAGGCCGCGCAGCCGGGAACGCGCGTACGCATCCGTTTTCATGGCAGGCTGGTCGACGGCATCGTCCTAGAACGCCGCGCGCATTCTGATCATGCCGGAAAACTGCGTTACCTCGAGCGGGTTTATTCTGCTCAGGTGGTCTATCCGCCCAACACCGCGCAGCTGGTAGAGGCTTTGGCACAGCGCTATGCAGGCACCCGTGCGGATATCATCCGCAACGCAATACCGCCCCGGCATGCACAAGCAGAAAACGCGGATTTCGCTAGTGCCTGGGAGGATCTCGGCAAACCAGAAGAACCCGACCTTTCTGCCTGGTCACGCTATGTCTACGGGCAGTCATTCGTGGATGCTGTCCTGGCTGGCAAACCCGCGCGTGCTGCGTGGCAGATGACCCCAGCGGAGCCGTGGCCAATGACGCTCGCAGCATTGGCGGCGAAAGCCGCTATCGATGGCGGCGGCGTGCTGCTCGTGGTGCCGGACCAACGCGATGTGGATCGGCTGGAGCAGGCTCTGCGGGAGTATCTCGGGCCGAAGCAAGTAACGGTACTCAACGCGCAATTGGGTGCACAAGCCCGCTACCGCCGTTTTCTTTCTGTTCTCAATGGGCAGTCGCGCGTGGTAATTGGTACACGAAATTCGGCTTTTGCTCCGGTACAGAACTTGCGTTTTGCTGCGGTCATCGATGATGGCGATGAGAATCTCATTGATCCGCGCGCACCCTATACCCACGCCCGTGAAGTGTTGACCACGCGAGCGGCGCTGGAATCGTGTTCGTTGTTGATTGGTGGTTATTCCCGCACCGCAGAAACACAGTTGTTGGTCGAGTCCGGCTGGATGCACAGCCTCGCGGCTGCTCGCGAGCAGGTTCGTGAATCTGCACCGCTGATTCGCGCCGCAGCAGATACTGATTTCGAGCTGGAAAAAGACCCTGGGGCTGCCAAAGCTCGGATACCCAGTCTCGCATTTGCGGCCGCCCGGCGCGCACTCGAAGCCGGCAAACCCGTGCTAATTCAGGTGCCACGGAAAGGCTATATTCCCACTTTGTCGTGCAAGAAATGCCGCCACCCGGCGCGTTGCCGAGTGTGTAACGGACCATTGGGGTTGCCAGGGCAGGATGTGAATGCTGGTTCCACACCGCACGCTAATGCTGCTGAGGCCTCGGTCCCGATTTGTCGCTGGTGCGGGGCAGTACATTCGGCGTTTCGCTGTGGCGAGTGCGGATCACAGCAGCTGCGCGCGGTGGTGCTTGGTGCGCAGCGCACGGCGGAAGAATTGGGACGTGCTTTTCCGTCTACCCGGGTGGTGACCTCGGGCGGTTCCCGGGTATTGGATTCGGTGCCGTCGGCTCCTGTGTTGGTGGTTTCTACTCCCGGTGCGGAGCCTCATGTTGACGGTGGGCGCTATGGTGCGGCGTTATTGCTGGACACGTGGGCGTTGCTCGGACGGCAGGATTTGCGAGCGGCAGAGGAGACGTTGTCGACCTGGATGCACGCGGCAGCGCTTGTCGACGCCCGTGCTGCCGGTGGTACGGTCATCGTCGTCGCAGACGCGGGGCTGCCGACGGTGCAGGCTCTGATCCGCTGGGATCCGATTGGTGCTGCTGCTGCGGAACTCGCTGGTCGGCGGGAAACTAATTTTCCTCCAGCCGTGCATATGGCGGCCATCGATGGGGCAGATGCCAGCCTGGATATGTTCGTCGATCTTGTGGAGTTGCCGCAGGATGCCGAAGTCTTGGGGCCGGTGGACTTGCCGAATTCGACCCGTTTGCCTGGTGAATATGATGAGCAGCGTTTCGGACCACCACAGCGGATTTTGGTGCGCAGCCCGCTGGGGCCGCGTGCCGAGCTTGGAGCAGCATTGCGGGTTGCCGCGATTGCTCGGAGTGTGCGCAAGGATGAGTTGCCCTTACGCATTCAGGTAGACCCTATCCATATCGGTTAGGCTGAATGTTTAGTCTGAGTGTTTAGGCTGTGCGCTCGTAGCGGCCCTTATCAAGGAGTATGGAGGACTATGCGCATTGTTTTTGCTGGCACCCCGGAGCCAGCCGTGGTTGCCCTAGAAGCTTTATTGGATTCGGAGCATGAGATCGTCGGTGTGTTGACCCGCCCGGATGCTCGTAAGGGGCGCGGGCGCAGTCTTGCGCCGTCGCCGGTGGCTGCTCTGGCCCGTGAACGGGACATTCCGGTGTTGACGCCGTCGACTTTGCGTGCGGATAGCGACGATGGGGCGCAGGTTCGTCAGTGGTTGGGTGAGCTTGCGCCAGAGGCTATTGCGGTGGTTGCTTATGGCAAGCTGATCAGCCCGGATTTGTTGCAAGTCGCACGCCACGGGTGGATTAATCTGCATTTTTCTCTGCTGCCACAGTGGAGGGGCGCGGCGCCGGTGCAAGCCGCGATTGCGCATGGCGACGATATCACTGGTGCCAGTACGTTTCGCATTGAAGAAGGCCTGGATACTGGCGATGTGCTGGGAACCGTGACAGAAGCGATTCGCAGCGATGACACCGCTGACGATTTGTTGACGCGCTTGGCTTATTCTGGCTCACAGCTGCTGGTTGCCACGATGGACGGGCTTGCCGACGGCCGCCTGGAAGCGCAACCACAGGTGGGCGAAGCGAGCTACGCGCCGAAGATTTCTGCAGAACAGGCGCACATCGACTGGTCACAACCAGATTTTGCGGTGAATCGGCATATCCGTGCCTATACTCCGGGCCCGGGAGCTTGGACGATGTTGGGCGAGCAGCGGTTGAAAATTTCGCCGGTGCAGCTGGTGGCATCTGATTCGAAAGCTGCGAGCGTACTGGGGGATACGAAACTCGCACCGGGTGAGTTGCATGTATGTAAAAACGACGTCTTCGTTGGAACTGCCACGACACCAGTGCGGCTGGATAAGGTGCAGGCTCCAGGAAAGAAAATGATGGATGCGCCCGCATGGGCGCGAGGTAGCCAACCGGAAGGGATTCTTGCATGAGTTCGTCTACTGGAGGTTTTCGCTCCCGTGCTCGTTCCGGACAACAAGCGGGGGATAAAAGGCAAGAAAAATCGGCCGAGCAAAAGCGCAAGGGCAATCACGGCGAACGTCGTCATGCATCTGCTCGGGGAGGGCACAAGCCACCGCATAATAAGCACCAGGGCAAGCGCCCGGCTGCGGACAAGCGCGTAAGGAACAAGGGGGCACAGGATAGTGCCCAGGTTGCAGGCCTTGACAAGCCCCGTGTGCTGGCTTTTGACGTGCTCAACCGGGTTAGTGACGACGATGCTTATGCCAACTTAGTGTTGCCCAAAAGCTTGCGAGAAGCAGGCCTGAAAGGCAGAGATGCCGCGTTCGCCACGGAGATCACTTACGGGTGCCTGCGTAATCTTGGCATTATCGATACCGTGTTGGGGGATTGCTCATCGCGGGAGCTAGATAGTTTGGCCACGCCGGTGCTGAATGCGCTGCGTCTCGGGGCTTATCAGCTGTTGTTTACCCGGGTGGACAATCACGCGGCGGTCGATACCTCGGTACGTCTCGTAGAATCTGCTGGCCACGATCGAGCAAAAGGGTTTGTCAATGGCATCTTGCGCACGATCGGGCGCACACCTGCGAAGCACTGGATAACCGACCTACGCCCACCAGGGGAACTAGCAGGCCTTGCTTTCGAGCATGCGCACCCAGAATGGGTCGCGCGTTCCTTCAACACAGCGTTGTGGGCAGCGACCCAAGGCCCTCATGACGCCGCTGACGGAGTCGATGCCGACGCCGCTGATGGTGCTGACGCTGGTACTACCGACATCACCCACAACGCAGCACACCCAGCCGAGACACAATTGGCACTAGATACCGTGCACCCAGAGTTGGCAGCAGCGCTCGAGGCCGATTCACAGCGCCCTCTGGTGCATTTGGTTGCGCGGCCCGGAGAAATCAGTGCGGAAGAACTCGCGCTGATGACTGGTGGGGAACAAGGACGATATAGCCCATATGCTGTCTACCTGGAATCCGGGGGAAATCCGGGAGCCTTGGAACCGGTGCAGCAGTCGCTCGCGGCGGTCCAAGATGAAGGATCGCAATTGATCGCCCGAGCACTCGCCGAAGTTGAGCTCAGTGGAACTGATTCCGGCCGTTGGCTGGATCTCTGTGCAGGGCCAGGAGGCAAAGCCGCCTTATTAGGAGCGTTGGCGCGTATCGATGGTGCCACGGTCGACGCCGTGGAGATTTCCCAGCACCGCGCAGAGTTAATCCGGTCGACGGTGAAGGATCTTCCGGTTACGGTGCATGTCGCCGATGGTAGGGACCCGGGATTATCGCCAGGTTACGACCGTGTGCTTGTCGACGCCCCTTGTTCTGGCTTGGGGGCCTTGCGACGGCGCCCGGAAGCACGCTGGAAAAAAGATGATGCCGATATCGCCGAGTTGAATGCCTTGCAAACCCAGCTTGTGCAGTCTGCGCTGCGCTTGGTGCGCCCCGGCGGTGTCGTGGTGTATTCCACGTGCTCACCAGACGTTCGCGAAACGCGGCAGATCGTGGATGCAGTAGTGCAAGCAGAGCAAACGCCACAGGTTACAGAACTACCTGCTGCCACAGTGCTGCCGGAGATGCCCGGTATATCTGCGACTGCAACCACGCTGTCGGCGCAAATGTGGCCACACCGGCATGGAACGGATGCAATGTTTTTTGCCGTCTTGCGACGCGGTGAAGATTAACCCACGCACACGAATCACCGTAGAATAGTAGTTATGTCTGTTCGCGATTCTGCTAGCTCGAGCCCGATAGTTAATCCCTCTGCATCGTCAGTTAACACCACCGCATCGTCAGTTAACACCACCGCATCGTCAGTTAACACCACCGCATCGTCAGTTAACACCACCGCATCGTCAGTTAACACCACCGCATCGTCACCTGCGGCATCCGCGACGACAGATGCAGTCAAGCAACGCGCCTTGATTGCGCCGTCGATCTTGGCGGCGGATTTTGCCCGTCTCGGAGACCAGGTCCGCGCTGTGGATAATGCAGATTGGATTCACGTCGACATTATGGACGGTCACTTCGTGCCGAACTTGTCTTTTGGTCCGGATATCACCGCTACCGTCGACAAGATCACGGGGCAACACCTCGATGTGCACCTGATGATCGAAAACCCAGAAGATTGGGTTGATGCTTATGTCGATGCCGGAGCTGATTGCCTGATTTTCCACGTCGAGGCCACCGATGATCACATTGGATTGGCGAAAAAGATTCGGCAGAAAGGAATCAAGGCAGGTTTCTCGGTGAAGCCGGGAACCCCGATCGAACCGTATCTCGCGGATCTAGAACATTTCGATCTCGCGTTGGTGATGAGCGTTGAGCCCGGATTCGGTGGTCAATCATTCATGCCTGATCAGCTGGATAAAGTGCGGGCGCTGCGGCAGACGATTGATGAGAAGAATTTAGACTGCGTGATCGAGATCGATGGTGGCATTTCTGAACACACCATTGAAAAATCTGCAGAAGCCGGGTGTGATGCCTTCGTTGCCGGTTCTGCAGTGTTCAAAAAAGCTGATCCCCGCGCTGCTGTTACGCAGCTACGGGAACTAGCGACCCAGGCCACCCATCACTAAATGGCAGGAGAGAATGCAACGGGTATCCTCGATGCCCGGGTGATCGAATCAGCCCTGGCTGCAGCGCACCGGGCAGCCAGCCTCGTGCGCGGAACGACCAGCCCGAATCCGCCGGTGGGCGCTGCCATCGTCACCGAAACAGGTGAGATCCTTGGGGTTGGGGCGACAGAACCTCCGGGTGGCCGACATGCAGAAATCGTCGCTTTAGATTACGTGGGAACTGCTGCACGTGGTGCGCATGTCGTCGTGACGCTCGAACCGTGCAATCACCAGGGGCGAACTGGCCCTTGTTCGCAAGCGTTGATCGACGCCGGGGTGGCTTCAGTGTTGTATCTGCATGCTGATCCGAACGCCATCGCCTCGGGCGGCGCGCAGCGTCTCCGCGAAGCAGGAATTGCGGTTTCACATCTCGCAGACCTTGCAGCACCTGACGACGAGCTCGGCCCGTGGTTGCGAGCCACCGCGATGGGGCGTGTTCACGTGACCGCGAAATTCGCCCAATCGCTGGATGGTTTTAGTGCCGCTAGCGATGGTACAAGCCAATGGATTACCGGCGTGCCGGCTCGTCAACGCGTCCACCAGGATCGCAGTACCCGCGATGCCATCGTCATTGGTACTGGAACTGCACTAGCGGATAATCCATCGCTGACAGCTCGCTATATCGACGGCAACGGCGAGACCGCCTACTACGACAGCCAACCACGGCGCGTCGTTATTGGCAGCGCCGATCTGTCGGGATGCAGCAATTTACAGCGGCTCGGGTTCCATCAATTTGCTGACATACCCAGCGCGCTGACAGCGTTGTGGGAAGACGGGTGCCGCGATGTACTCGTGGAGGGCGGACCGCGTCTGCTGAGCTCCTTTTTCGCTTCCGGTTACGTCGATGCTGTTCAGGCCTATATCGCGCCACTGTTGCTCGGGCGCGGGCGCAGCGTGCTTGCAGCAGCGCTCGGGCCGGGCTTGGCCGACGGATCGCGTTTTGAGCTGACTTCGGTCGAAAAACTCGACGATGATCTGCTGTTGACGATGCTGCCCAGCTAAGGAAAGGCCGAGCTGTAGATGCTGGATATGAGGCCAGACCGCGAGAGTAACTTAGTGGCGAGCGAACAGGTTCGCCGAGAAACTAAAATTACTGTAGTGCACAAGTAATTACCGTAGTGCTCACGTTTGTGTGCACACGTTCGCAGTTCACACGATTTAATGAGCAAAGGGATGTCATGTTTAGTGGTCTAGTAGAAACGACGGGTGAGGTCGTGGAAGTTGCCGATGTCGGTGACGCAGTGCGCATGCGCATTGCAGGCGGCATCGTCACCTCGGATGCGCAGCTGGGAGACTCCATCGCAGTCAATGGCGTGTGCTTGACTGTTGCGGATCTCGACGCAAAGGCAGGTGTGTTCGGGGCGGATGTCATGCAAGAATCCTTGCACCGTTCTGCGCTCGGCGAACTCGCGCCTGGTAGTCGAGTAAATCTGGAGCGGGCGTTACGGGCAGATGCTCGTTTGGGCGGACACATAATGCAGGGGCACGTCGACGGCACCGCCGAATTACTTTCGCGCAGCTCCTCTGAACACTGGGACGTGCTGCGGTTCCAGCTGCCGAATAATCTCGCGAAATATGTTGTGGAAAAAGGCTCGATTGCGGTCAGCGGCGTATCGCTCACTGTCTCCGCAGTTTCCGTAGTGTCCGCAGCCTCCGCTGCGGCTGGTGCGGGCAGTGGACATCGCGAGTCGGAATCCGCGGAGAGCTGGTTCGAGGTTTCGCTGATTCCCACCACGTTGGCAGAAACCACCTTAGGAGAACTAGCGGTGGGCGAACGGGTTAATCTAGAGGTCGATATTATCGGCAAATACGTCGAAAAGCTGATGGCCGCGGGAGTTGCGACCGGTTATAGCTTTCCGTCAACGACGCACTAATGTGGAGGCACATGAGCACCGAGGTCACCCAGGATGGCAGAGAGATCAAACTTGATAGCGTCGAACGCGCGATAGCTGATATTCGCGCAGGGAAAGCCGTCGTAGTTGTGGACGATGAGGACCGCGAGAACGAAGGTGACCTCATCTTTGCCGCGGAAAAAGCTACCCCCGAGCTCGTTGCTTTCATGGTGCGCTATACCTCTGGCTATATTTGCGCGCCGATGCTGCCCAATGATCTCAATCGTTTGGGTTTGCCGCCGATGACTGCCATTAACGAAGACGTGCGCGGCACGGCGTATACCGTGACCGTGGATTTTAACGACGGCACCACCGGAATTTCTGCTGCTACCCGTGCAAAAACACTGCGCGCCTTGGCTGCCGCAGAGACCGATCGCGAGCAATTCACTCGCCCGGGGCACGTCGTGCCGTTGAGTGCGCGTCCAAACGGGGTTTTGGAACGCAACGGTCACACCGAAGCTTCCGTGGATCTAGCCCGTTTGGCTGGATTGCGCCCGGCTGGGGCTATCTGTGAAATCGTCTCGGAAAAAGATCCCACCGATATGGCGCGTTTGCCAGAACTGCGCGAATTTGCAGACGAACATGATCTGGCGTTGATCTCTATTGAGCAAATGATCCAGTGGCGCCGTCGTAATGAATCGCAGGTTGTGCGGGAAGTAGAAACCAGCTTGCCGACGGATGCCGGCCCGTTGACCGCGCTTGGTTATCGCCACCAAGTCGACGGAACTGAACATATCGCGTTGATCGCAGGATCGGTCGCCGACTTGCAACATGCCACGGATGTGCCGGTCCGGGTTCACTCGGAATGTTTGACCGGTGACGTCTTCCACTCTCGCCGGTGCGATTGCGGGCAGCAGCTGGACCAGGCGATTGACTACATCCAAGATGCGGGCCAGGGCGTGGTGATTTATGTTCGCGGGCACGAAGGCCGGGGCATTGGTTTATTAGCCAAGCTGAAGGCTTATCGTCTGCAGGAAAACGGCTCGGATACCGTTGACGCGAACCTGGAGCAAGGCTTGCCTGCCGACGCACGGGAATTTTCCGTGGCGGGACAAATTTTGGCTGACCTTGGAATTGCCACCGCAAACCTGCTGACCAACAACCCCTTCAAGGCAGAAGGGTTGGAAGGCTTTGGCGTGGAAGTGTCGAAGCGCACCCCGCTGATGACACAAGTAAATGAAGATAATATTTCCTATCTGCGGACGAAGCGCGATCGTATGGGGCATGACCTGCCAGCGGTGGCAGAATGGGATGCGAACCATGCGCGATAAGAGATTCGGGGCGAATAGCGAACTACGAGCAGCAAGGAGCTGACATGGCACACGGTGGAGCACCGGCGAACAATCTGGCTAATGCCCAAGGCGTTCGGGTGTGTGTGGTGACGACCCGTTGGAACGAAGAAGTCTGCGAACAGATGCGTGCTCGCGCGGTGGAGGTTGCCCAGCAGGCTGGGGCAGACGTCGTCGAAGCGCGGGTGATGGGTGCGATTGAATTACCCGTCGTGGTGCAGCAAGCAGCCCGGCAATATGACGCCGTGGTGGCCTTAGGCTGTGTCATCCGGGGTGGTACTCCGCACTTTGAGTACGTGTGCGATTCGGTGACACAAGGTTTGACTCGCGTGAGCCTGGATGAATCCACGCCCGTCGCCAACGGTGTGCTGACGGTGAACTCGCAGCAGCAAGCCCTCGAGCGCGCTGGTTTCCCTGATTCCATTGAAGACAAAGGGGGCGAAGCAATGGCTGCGGCGTTAGATACCTTGGCAACATTGCGCCAACTGCGAGCAGCGGAAGGAGCTAGCGTATGAGTTCCCAGCCACACCACGCGCAGGAGCGCAAGCAATTAGACGAAAAGAAGCTGGCGGCCTATACCGCGTTGGATCCATTCTCTGTCACTAGCGATAAGCCGTGGGAGTTGACCATCCGCTCGCGGCGCTTGCGTGTTTATGCGTTGGTGCTCATACCCATCATTATGGCCGTGCACATTTTCATGGCCTGGCAGCTCAGCCTGGAATTTACCGGCGCGGCGATCACCGGGATTGATTACCTCGCGTTCCCTGGTGTCGGCCTAGTGATTTCCGTGTTAGTCTGGCTGGCTTTGTCTCGACCACGGGTTCGTGTCAATAGCGATGGCGTCGAAGTGCGCAATATCATCGGCACCCGATTTTATTATTGGGAATTGATTTATGGCTTAACCTTCCCCGAGGGGGCGCGAATGGCGCGTCTCGAGCTTCCCGAGTTCGAGTACATGCCGCTGTGGGCGATTCAAGCCTCGGATGGCAAAGACGGTATCGAGGCTGTGCGGAAATTCCGCGCCCTTGAAGCCCAGTACATGCCAGAAGAATAATCCCAGGAAACTAGATTCTGCGCGCACATGAGTGATCCAGCAACTTACCGCCCAGCCCCCGGAACAATTCCGACAGAACCGGGAGTTTACAAGTTTCGCGATGAAAACCGTCGTGTCGTCTATGTCGGCAAGGCGAAAAATCTGCGCGCCCGGTTATCGAATTATTTCCAGGACATCACTCAGCTCCACCCGCGCACACGCCAGATGGTGCAAACGGCCAATTCTGTGGAATGGACCGTCGTGGCGAGCGAAGTGGAAGCGCTGCAGCTGGAATACACCTGGATTAAGCGTTTTGATCCGCGGTTTAACGTCATGTACCGCGATGATAAAACCTATCCAATGCTCGCGGTATCGGTAGGAGAACAAGTTCCGCGCGTGTTTTTCTACCGTGGCCCCCGCAAGCGCGGTGTGCGCTACTTCGGGCCGTATTCGCATGCTTGGGCAGTGCGCGAAACCATGGAATTGTTGTTGCGCGTGTTTCCGATGCGCAGTTGTTCCGCCGGAGTTTATCGTCGTCATGAGCGTCTCGGCAGGCCATGTCTGCTGGGGTATATCGGGAAATGCGATGCCCCGTGCATTGGCAGAGTTAGCGTTGACGAGCACCGCGAAACTGTCAACGGGTTGGTCTCGTTTATGCGGGGGCGCACCAACGACGTCGTCAAGCGTTTGACCGCTGAGATGGAGCACGCCTCCGAAGAGCTCGAATTCGAGCGGGCCGCGCGCTTGCGCGATGATCTCGGGGCTATCGACAAGTTGATGGAACAACAAACCGTGGTGCTTGGCGACGGCACCGCAGCCGATCTCATCGCTTTTGCTGACGATGAACTGGAAGCTGCAGTGCAGATTTTCCACGTTCGCGATGGACGCATTCGCGGCCAGCGCGGTTGGGTCGTCGAAAAGCTCACCGGGCTACCCGAGTTGATCGAAAACTTTTTGGTGCAGTTCTATTCGGATGCCGCAGAGCGCGAGCAGCTGGAGGCCGCAGAAGACGCCAAGCTCATCGATCGCCGAGGGGTGGATCAGGAGGCCCGCGCGGATGCGGAAGAATCTGCAAGCAATCCGACGCGCACAGTGATTCCACGGCAAATCATGGTGCACACCGAACCGCAGGATCGCGAGCAAGTGGCCACGGTATTGGCGGATTTACGCGGCGGCCCCGTGGAACTGCGCGTGCCGCAGCGCGGTGACAAAAAGGCACTGATGGAAACCGTCCACCGTAATGCCACGGATGCGCTGAAGCAGCACAAACTCAAACGGGTTGGCGATCTTACTGCGCGCTCTGCTGCGTTGCAGGACCTGCAATCGGCATTGTTTTTGGATACTGCGCCGCTGCGAATCGAGTGTATCGACATCTCGCATATCCAAGGCACTGACGTGGTTGCCTCGCTCGTGGTCTTCGAAGACGGTTTGCCGCGCAAGGCTAGCTACCGTCGCTATCGCATCAAAGAAGCAGCCGGCGACGGCCATTCGGACGACGTGGCTTCCATCGCGGAAGTTACCCGCCGGCGTTTCAAGCGGCACCAGGAAGACAAGTTGCATGTTCCTGATGAAGAACTCGAAGCGACCACGTTTGCCGATGAAGACGTGACCGAAGAATCCGCCGACGGCAAGAAATTTGCGTATCCGCCGCAGTTGTTCGTGGTTGACGGTGGCTTGCCACAGGTCAACGCTGCGCAGAAGGTGTTTGACGAGCTAGGCGTGGTCGATGTAGCACTGATTGGTTTGGCCAAGCGCCTGGAGGAAATTTGGGTGCCTGGCGACGACGAGCCGATCATTTTGCCGCGCGGCAGCGAGGCTTTGTATCTGCTGCAGCATATTCGCGACGAGGCACACCGGTTCGCCATCAGCTATCACCGGCAGCAACGCTCCAAACGCATGCGCACTTCCGCCCTCGATGCCGTTCCTGGGCTCGGCCCGGCGCGACGGGCCGATCTGGTGAAACATTTCGGCTCAGTGAAAAAGCTCAAACAGGCCAGCATTGAGGAAATCACTGCAGTCAAGGGCTTCGGGCCAGCGCTGGCAGAGAATATTTATTCCGCACTACACCGTGGGTGAGACAACCGACTAGGATGAAATCATGACCGCATTCGCCACGTCCCCAATTTTGTTAACCGGAATGTCCGGGGCCGGGCTGTCGACGGCTGCTCGTGTGCTGGAAGATAAAGGTTTTTATGTTGCGCACAACCTCCCACCAGAACTCATGGTGCAGTTGTTGGACTTGTGTGCTGATGAAAATTCGCCGGTCGATAAGGTCGCCGTCGTGGCTGACGTGCGCTCGCGTATGTTCGGCGGCTCGATTCTCTCAGCGATGGATGAGCTCGAGCGTCGGGGCATGCCGGTCACAATGCTGTTCATGGACGCTCGCGATGACGTGTTGATTCGCCGTTTTGATTCGGTACGCCGGACCCATCCGTTGCAAGAGGGCGATACCCTGCACGTCGGCATTGAGCGGGAGCGTGCCGCGATTTCTGCGCTGAAAGAGCGTGCTGACGTCATTATCGATAGCTCGAACCTTTCTGTGCATGATTTACGTCGCGCGATGGAAGCAAGTTTCGGCTCTACTGGGCTGGACAAACAGCACGTGACCATCGAGTCCTTCGGTTTCAAACACGGAGCCCCGCGCGATGCCGATTTGATGCTTGACGTGCGCTTTTTGCCGAATCCGTATTGGATTCCGGAATTACGGGAATATCGCGGCACCGATGGCCCCGTCTCCGATTATGTTTTGGCGAGTCCGGCTGCCGAAAGTTTCATCGCCAACTTCGAGAACATGCTGGATTCTATGCTCGCCGGTTACCGCCACGAGGGGAAAAACTTCATCACAGTGGCTATTGGCTGCACCGGTGGCCACCACAGATCAGTGGCGATCTCAGAAGAGATTGCGCGCAGACTACGAGAGCGCGAGGAGCTAGAAATCAACGTGATGCACCGCGATTTCGAGCGCCCGTAATCTCCCAACCTTTACCGGTTACGAAAACCAGGGCTAACCAGGGCTACAACGAACCCGGGGCACCACAAGCCCGGACACCGCAAGCTTTGGACACACCCCGAGTTTGCGGGAATCCCGAACCCATGAACTTCGAACAGCACGAGTTCTAGCCCCGGTTAACCTCGACGTAGAACTGATTAGACCCCGTTTATATCTAGCCCCGAATAGGAATAATTACTGCGATATGGCTGCAAGCACGACACCGTCTACTGGGAACGGCTCAGCAGACCCAGAAAGCACGCACCATCCGAGTGCACAAGAGCCCAGCAGCACTGAGCCGACTATGCCTGCGTGCGTTGCGTCGTTGGGCGGCGGGCACGGGTTGTTTCAGACGCTGAAAGCTGCCCGGCGGCTGGGCCCGACAGAGATTTCGGCGATCGTTACGGTTGCCGACGATGGCGGTAGCTCCGGCAGGTTGCGCAAAGAATTCGACATGATCCCGCCGGGCGATTTGCGCATGGCACTGGTGGCTTTGTCTGTGCGCGATGATGAGCAAGGTCAATTTTGGGAGCAAACCCTGCAGCATCGTTTTGGCGGCAGGGGTGCGTTGGCGGGACATGCTTTAGGCAATTTGCTGATTACTGGTCTGAAAGAAATTCTTGGACATGAACAAGCCGCCTTGGATGCGGTCACACGATTGACTGGGGCGCAGGGCAGGGTGCTGCCGGTGTGCACTGAGCCGTTGGATATTCAGGCTGATGTGTCCGGGCTTGACGACGATCCCCGCGTGATGCGCTCGGTGCGCGGCCAAGTTGCAGTTGCCTCGACTCCGGGCCAGGTGCGGCGCGTGAGCGTCATCCCGGCGACCCCGCAGATCAACCCGGCGGCCTTGGAGGCTATTACGGCGGCAGAATTACTCACGATCGGGCCGGGGTCATGGTTTTCCAGCGTGATTCCGCACCTCGTATTGCCGGAGGTTGTGCGCGCCATCAATGATTGTTCCGGTGTACGCGTACTGGTGCTGAATTTGAACGGTGAACCCGGTGAAACCCAGGGATTCTCCTATGAGCGCCACATTCACGTGCTTGCCCAGCATGCCCCAGGGTTAGAAGTCGATGTCGTCATTTGTGACTCCGCGTCGGTAACCTCGGATGCAGAACGCGAGTATTTGCGAAAAGCCGCGCGCATTGTGCACGCAGAGATGGTTTTTGCTGATGTGCGCGAAATCGATGATTCTGGCAAAGAAAGCTCGCGGCACGATGAAGCGAAGCTGGCAGAAGTCCTGCGCGAGGTCTACACGACGTATGCGCGGCACCACGATGAGAAGCGCTAGCAGCCAGTCAATGACGGCACAACGATGAGACACGGCACAACGATGACACAACGACGAAAGGCAGGGTGATGCTGTGGGGCTCACAGAGCAAGTCAAAGAAGAACTCACCCGGGTAGCACCTACTAAGCAATCCGCCCGGAGTGCAGAAGTTGCGGCAATCCTGCGACTAGCAGGAACCATGGACGTCGTCGGTGATGTTCTGGCAATCGAGGTGGAGCTGAGCTCACGCGCTGTTGCGCAGCGTTTAGCCAATGATCTCGAAGAACTGTTTAATATCGCGGTGAATCCGACGTCCATTGGTCCGGCTGGTGCGCAGAAGAATCCGCGTTATCAGCTCAACATCACGCGCGATGCGAAAAAGATTGCTCGTCGTCTCGGGTTGGTGACGAAATCCGGGCATGCCGTCGTCGGGCTGCCCCCACAGGTGATTTCGGGCACTATTGCAGATAACGAAGCGGCTTGGCGTGGCGCCTTTTTGGCCCAAGGTGTTCTGACGGAACCGGGGCGCTCGTCGTCACTCGAGGTGGCGTGCCCCTGCCAGGAAGCTGCACTCGCGTTGGTGGGCTGTGCTCGTCGATTAGGAATTGCCGCGAAAACGAAAGAATCGCGCGGAACCGATCGCGTCGTCATCCGGGATGGAGAAGCCATTGGTGCGCTGCTGAGCCGCATGGGTGCACAAGTAACGCGCTTGGAATGGGATGACAAACGCTTGCGCCGCGAGGCCCGCGCCTCGCAGAACCGGCTGGCTAATTTCGACGACGCGAACTTGCGTCGCTCTGCTCGTGCGGCTGTGACCGCCGCGGCCCGTGTACACCGGGCGATGGAGATTCTGGGCGATGATGTGCCAGAGCATTTGGCAGATGCCGGAAACCTGCGCGTGAAATACCGTCAGGCGTCGTTGGAAGAACTTGGTAAGCTCGGCGACCCGCAGATGACGAAGGACGCCGTAGCCGGGCGAATCCGGCGGTTGCTATCCATGGCAGACAAGCGTGCTGAGGAATTAGGCATTCCCAACACCACAGAGGGTATCGACGAGGATCTTTTCGACGACGATCTAGCCAATGATGTCGATTCAGCCAATGATGTCAATGACGCGGACGACACTGGCGCACGCACGGCGGACGCTGCCCACACGGGGGAGAGCGATTCGCGGTAGCATGGCGCTATGATTCGCGTAGGAATTAACGGCTTTGGCCGCATTGGGCGCAGCTTTTTGCGCGCCGTTCTTGAGTCGCCAGGCGATCTCGAGGTAGTTGCCATCAACGACGTGGCAGCACCAGAAACACTCGCTCATTTGCTGAAGTACGATACTGTGTTCGGCATTCTCGACGCAGACGCGTCCGTCGACGACGACAACAACTTGCTTGTCGACGGCACTAAGATCGCCCTGACCAGCATTAAAGATCCGTCGCAATTGCACTGGGAGACCCACAGCGTCGATATTGTGGTCGAAGCAACCGGAAAATTCCGCTCCAGTGAACAAGCCCACCCACACCTGGAATCTGGTGCGAAAAAGGTAATTCTTTCTGCTCCAGGCAAAGACGTTGACGCTACTTTTGTCTACGGCATCAATTCAGATAGCTACGACAGTGAACAACATCACGTGATTTCAGCGGCATCGTGTACCACCAACTGTCTAGCTCCAATCGCTTCGGTGCTGCACGAGAAGTTTGGCATTATCTCGGGTTTGATGACGACGGTGCATGCCTACACCGGTGACCAGCAGCTTGTCGACGGCCCGCATAAAGATCTGCGCCGTGCACGTGCGGCTGCACACAATATCGTTCCCACCTCGACGGGTGCGGCGAAAGCCGTCGGCGTCGTCATCCCAGAGCTTAACGGCAAACTTGATGGTTACGCGCTGCGGGTTCCGACACTGACCGGTTCCGCGATGGAGTTAACGTTCCAAGCAGAACGTGCGGTCACCGTTGACGAAATCAACGCTGCCATTAACGATGCTGCTGCGGGCGAACTGGCCGGCATCGTGCAATATTCGACTGAGCCTCTGGTCTCCACAGATATCGTCGGCAATGGCCACGGCGCCATTTTCGATGCACCGTTGACGAAGGTGATCGGCGAAAACTTGGTTAAGGTGGTTGCCTGGTATGACAACGAGTGGGGCTACAGCAGCCAGCTTTTGCGCTTGTGCAAGCACGTGGGCGCACAGCTCTAGAGCTGAGCAGCAGCACAGCGTTGGCATCAACCTTGGCGTCAACGTTGGTGTCTTTTCGGCGATAACGTTGCGCCGTACAATACAGGCCGGGATGCGGCAGATCGGCGCAGAAAACCTTAAAACAAGCACTCTATTCTGAACTCGTAAAGGAAGATACAGTGGCATTTCGAAAGCTTGCGGAACTGTTGGAACAGGACCTGGATTCTCGGCACGTGTTATTGCGTGCTGATTTGAATGTCCCGTTGACGGATGACGGCACCATCTCAGATCCGGGCCGCATCAACGCCGCATTGCCCACGATTCAGGCGCTGGTTGAAGCTGGTGCGAAAGTCATCGTCGCAGCACACCTAGGCCGCCCCAAAGGCGAATTCAACCAGAAATATTCCCTGGCCCCGGTAGCAGAAGCGTTGTCAGAATCGCTGGGGCAGTGGGTCGCTTTGGCTCAGGATGTCACCGGCGAGGATGCACATGAGCGTGCCAATGGTTTGAATGATGGCGACGTAATGCTGCTCGAAAATGTTCGCTTTGATGCGCGCGAAACTTCGAAAGATGCGGCAGAACGCGCAGAATTTGCCAAGGAGTTGGCAGAATTAGCAGCTGATGGTGGAGTTTTTGTTTCCGATGGCTTCGGCGTCGTGCACCGCGCGCAAGCTTCTGTCTACGACGTCGCCAATGAGCTGGAGGCTTATGCCGGATACTTGGTAGAGGCCGAGTTGGAGAAATTGTCCGCTGTGGCGGATGATCCAGCGCAGGACTACACCGTCGTGCTGGGCGGATCCAAGGTTTCGGACAAACTTGGCGTGATTGAAGCACTGGCTGATAAGGCTGCACACATCATTATCGGTGGAGGCATGTGCTACACCTTCCTGGCAGCGCAAGGATATAACGTGCAAAATTCCTTGTTGCAAGAAGACATGATCGATACCTGCCAGCAGTTGTTGGAGCGCTTCGGCGACAAGATCTGCTTGCCGGTGGACTTACTCGCAGCTGATGAATTTTCTGCCGATGCCAACACAAAGGTGGTGGAGCTCGCTGAGATTCCAGAAGGTTGGCTCTCTCCAGATATCGGTCCACAATCGGTGGAGAAATTCGCCGAGGTTATTTCGGCATCGCGCACTGTGTTCTGGAACGGTCCGATGGGCGTGTTTGAAAAAGAACCGTTTGCGCACGGTACCGAAGGCGTCGCCAAGGCGATTATCGCTGCAACCGGCAATGGTGCATTCACCGTCGTCGGAGGTGGCGATTCCGCGGCCGCTGTGCGTGCACTTGGTCTGGACGAAACCGGCTTTAGCCACATCTCTACGGGAGGTGGGGCTTCTCTGGAATTCCTGGAAGGCAAACAGCTTCCTGGCGTCGCAGTACTGGAACGCTAAAGCAAGATTCACAATCGGTTTTTGCCCCGACCTTCATTGGTGTATATCGACCGACGTAGATTCACAAATGATGCAGTTTTAACAGCTGCTTGATTTCCATCCATGCTAGGAGAAACACATGGCACGTACTCCGTTGATTGCCGGTAACTGGAAGATGAACCTCGACCACCTCGAGGCCATCAAAAACATCCAGAAGCTGACTTTCGCCTTGCCAAAGGAATATTACGAGAAGGTAAACATCGCTGTTTTGGCACCGTTTACCGATCTGCGGTCGATTCAAACGGTGGTGAACGGCGAGAAAATGCGGATCAGCTATGGTGCACAAAACGTCGCAGCGCAAGAAAAGGGCGCGTATACCGGCGATGTGTCCGCACCGATGCTCGCAAAACTTGGCTGTACCTGGGTTATCATCGGGCACTCGGAGCGTCGTCATTACCACCACGAGACTTCTGAATTGGTCTCACACAAGGCGCAGATCGCACACCAGCATGGCATCAAACCGATTGTGTGCGTGGGCGAATCGCTGGATATCCGCGAGTCGGGAAGTTATCTCGACTACATCGTCGACCAAGCCCGGCAGTCACTCGAGGGCTTAAACGCACAGCAGTTGAAAGATACTGTGTTGGCGTATGAACCGGTCTGGGCCATTGGTACTGGCAAAGCCGCATCGCCGCAGGATGCACAGGAAGTGTGTAAGGCTCTGCGTGAGCTGATCGCGCGGCTCGCCGATGAGGAAACCGCCGATGCCGTTCGCATTCTTTATGGAGGCTCAGTGCGAACCGATTCCATTGCGGAGATCGTCGCACAGCCCGATGTCGACGGTGGCTTAGTCGGTGGGGCATCGTTGGATGGCGAAGAATTCGCTAAACTTGCTGCTGCTTCGGTCGCGCAAATTTAGTGGCTGGTCGATCACCCATTGCTTGGCTGTTGGGGTATACTCAATGGTCGGTATAAGCAATTAATTCGCACTCTTTGTGAAGGAACACCTGAATGCAACTAGCGCTGCAGATCATCTTGCTGGTGACAGCTGTTTTGATGACGATTTTTATCCTGCTCCACAAGGGCAAAGGCGGCGGTTTGTCGAGCCTCTTCGGTGGCGGAGTGCAGTCCAACCTTTCGGGTTCGACCGTGGTGGAGAAGAACCTGACGCGCTACACCATTGTGTTGGCCTTGATCTGGATTGCAGCTATCGTAGCTCTGAACCTGCTGCAGGCTTATAACTTGTAAGCTGCTGAGCTTTAACCAGCGCTTCTCATCGAGCACAAAAGTCCCTTTCCATGGAAAGGGACTTTTGTGTTTCGGAAGCTAAGGCGAATTCTGGGGGTCGTGGAAACACGTCCTACGTTTCGGTTGACTCTAGCAGGGTTGCCATTCGTTCGGCCGGGGTGTCAAAACTTAGCGTCTTGCGTGGTCGGCGGTTTAACTGCATCGCTACGAATTCGAGGTCTTCAGCAGTGTAGAGACTCAAATCTGTTCCTTTTGGGAAATACTGCCGTAGTAGCCCATTGGTGTTTTCATTAGTCCCTCGCTGCCAAGGCGAACCAGGCTCACAGAAATACACCGGGCAATCCGTAGCGATGCTAAAAGCTTTATGGCA